>CAZAVT010000013.1:0-12373 GCA_964488395.1 uncultured Burkholderiaceae bacterium
GGGTTATGGAGCCTGCCGGAATTCGAGGTGCTCGAGGCCCAGGCCCTGCCAGGGCTCGTGAAGGAGCGCCACGGTCTGGTGGTGACCAGCCTGCAGCTTCTGCCCGAGATCCGCCACGCGTTCACCCACTTTCGTTTGCTGATCCGTCCCTGGCTCGCCAGGGTGGATCAGGTGAGCCCGCGATTGTCCGAGCCCTTGCAGCGGGCGCCGTCGGTCACTGGGCCGATGGGGCCGGCACCGATGGGCGTCGGCGCGAGGCAGCAGGCATTGCGCTGGCTGCCGCTCACGCAGGTGGGGGAGGCTGCCTTGCCGCAGCCGGTCAAGAAACTCCTCCTGGGGCTCGTCTGAGGCGGTGCGCCGCGCTCAGTTCGAGGTGCCGGTGTGGGACAGTACGGCCGCGATCCGGGTGAGCCGCTCCACGGGGTCGTTGAGGACCATCAGGCTCTGGCGCACGACGGGTGAGATTGGCAGCAGTTCGCACAGTCGGTTGGCCACCCACCCCGCCTCGTCGGGGCGGAAGGGCTCGGCAAGAATTCTTTGCAGGGGATCAGGCTCGGCGCGGCACACGTCCTCGATCACCCTTCGCATCAGCTGCGAGCAGCTCTGTAGCGCCGTAGGGACTGGCAAGGGCGGGTCGGCATCGATGAGCCGCACCGAACCTCGCAGCAGCCCATCGGTCTGGCGGTACTCGTCGAGCACTTCGAATCGTTCTCCACCCACCGTCCGAAGGCGCAGCACGCCGCCCGACTCCATGTCGAAATCGACGATCCGGGCCGTGCAGCCGACTTCGGCGCCTCGGCTGATCAAGCAAACGCCGAACGGCTGGCTGCCGGCCGCGCACTCGCGCACCATGTCCAGGTAGCGGCGCTCGAAGATTCGCAAGGGCAGTACGCCCTCGGGGAACAGCACGGTGCCCAGGGGAAAGAGCGGCATTGAAACCGGCACTTGCTCGGCAGGGGTTGAATCCATCGCAGCCCTGTTGGTCAGTTGGGCCAGGCGGCGGCGCTCGACGCGGCCCGGGAGGCCAGTTGGCGATGCCGGGTGAGCACCTGCTCGGACGCAGCAAAGTGCCGCGCGAGCTGGTCGACGCAGTAGACCGACCGATGCTGTCCGCCGGTGCAGCCGACTGCGACGGTGAGGTAACTGCGGTGCTCGAGGACGTAATGGGGCAGCCATTGCTCGATGAAACGAGCGATGTCCGTGATCATCTGCCGAGCCAGTGCCTGCTCGCCCAGAAACGCGGCCACCGGCGCGTCCAGACCGGTGAGCGGGCGCAGCGCTGGATCGTAGTGCGGGTTGGGCAGACACCGGACGTCGAAGACCAGGTCGGCATTGAGCGGCACCCCTGCCTTGTACGCAAACGACTCGAAGAGCAGCGTGATCGCAGCGCGGCCGCTACCCACCACCTCCCGCACCCAGCCGCGCAGGACATTCGGGTGCAATTCGCTGGTATCGATCGAGGCACCCAGACCCTCAAGCGCACTCAGCAGCTCACGCTCGCGTTCGATCGACTCAAGCAGGGTGTCTCGCGAGGCGGCGGGCAGCGCCTGCAGTGAGAGCGGATGGCGTCGCCGTGTTTCCGAGTACCGGTGGACCAGGGTTTCGGTGCGGGCGTTGAGAAACAGGACCTTGACGTCGTGTCCGGCGGCGGCAAGTCCAGCGAGCACCGCGCGCAATTCGGTGAGCGACTGTCCGCCGCGCGCGTCGATCGCCACCGCCACCCGGTCCGGCCCAGTCTCACCGAGGTGGCTGATCACGTCCTGAAAGAAGCGCACGGGCAGATTGTCGATGCAGTAGTAGCCGTCGTCCTCGAGGACACGAAGGGCGATGGACTTGCCTGATCCGGAGATCCCGGTAATGAGGATGACGCGCATCAGGCAATAGTAGCGGAAAGGCCGTCTTGCCCCCGCGGTCGCGGGAAAGCCAATGCCCGGTCAGGGCAGACCTAGGGGACGCGGCTCAGTCCGACCCCGACCCGTCGGATTGGATGAGCTGGCGTTGTCGTTCGATGAAATCGCCCATCGTGTCGAAGCCGCGCAACTGCAGGACGGTGCTGCGAACGGCCGCCTCGGTCAAGACGGCCAAATTGCGTCCGGCGGCCACCGGGATAACCACCTTGCGGATCGCAACGCCCATGACATCCTGAGTCAGTGCCTCGAGCGGCAAACGCTCGTACTCGCTGTCCAGCGCACTCCGCCGGACCAGGTGCACGATCAGCTTCAACTTCATCTTGGGGCGAATGGCGGTCTCGCCAAAAATCGCCCGGATGTCGAGCAGACCCAGCCCACGGACTTCGAGGAGGTTGCGCAAGAGGGGAGGGCAACGCCCTTCGACGGTGTGCGGCGCGATCCGGCTGAGCTCGATCACATCGTCGGCGACCAGCCCGTGGCCTCGGCTGATCAACTCGAGGGCGAGTTCGCTCTTGCCCAGGCCCGACTCCCCGGAGATGAGTACGCCCATGCCGAGCACGTCCATCAGCACGCCGTGCATCTGGCAACTCTCGGCCGCCGCCTTGCCCAGATAGAGCCTCAAGCTGTCGATCACCCGTGCGGCCGATGTGGAACTTGCCAGTACGGGCAGGTCGTTGGCGGTCGCAACCGAGAGAAGGCCGGCCGGCGGCGGCTGGCCTTCGGCAAGGATCACCGCCGGTGGCCGGCCAGCGATCAGGTCGGCAAGGATCACCCGCTGGCGGGCATCATCGTGGCGTTCGAAGTAAGCGATCTCGGCCCGGCCAAGCACGTGTATGCGATTGGGGTGAATCAGGTTGAGATGGCCGATGAGGTCGGCGGGCTCGGCGACGGTTTCGGCCACCGCGCGCGACCCCCCGGTCTGGCCGCAGACCCAGCGCAGGTCGAGTTCGGCCGCATTCTGTTCGACCAGGCGCTCGACCGTGACGGTCACGGTAGGCTGCTGCCGAGGTTCGATCGTGCCATCGCGCGCGCCGCCGGTTCCGATCAAGCGGCCGGCCGGCAAGGCTCCCAGACCATCAGCCGATCGTGGATGCGGCCCGATTCGGGCTCGTGCATCAGGGTTTGCCGCATTGCGGGGTCGGAGAGCAGTTCGGCCACCTCGGCGAGAATCTCGAGATGCTCGTCCGTCGCGTGCTCGGGTACGAGGAGGACGATCAACAGGCTCACGGGCTTGCCATCCGGCGCGTCAAAGGCGATGGGCGTTGACAGCCGGACCACCGCGGCACGCGCCTCTCGCAGGCCTTTGATCCGACCATGCGGGATCGCGACGGCTTCACCCAGGCCTGTTGATCCCAGCCGCTCGCGGGCGAAGAGGGAGTCAAACACCCGGCTGCGCTCGATTCCATAGAGGTTTTCGAACAGCAGCCCCATTTGCTCGAACAGGCGCTTCTTGCTGGTCACGGCCAAGTCGACAACGACGTTGTCCGGGCTGAGGAGGCGAGTCAGACGGCTCATCGAGGGGTCCCCGTCAAAGGCGTGGTGCGTCGCACCAACGAGACCGGGTTTCGGCGCATCGCCGTCGCTGTCTCGTAACAGGGGCGGATTATAGCCCTGCATTCCGTTACCCGGCTGGCCATGCTGCGTTGCAGTGCATGGCGCTCACGCAGGGCCGATTGCGGGGCGGCTCGCAAGGTCACAGCGCGCGCCTTTGTGCGACCGCGGGAATTCGCAGTGATTCACGGTATTTCGCGACCGTTCGACGGGCGACGACGAAGCCCTGGTCACCGAGCAGTTCAGCGATCCGGCTGTCCGACAAGGGTCGTCGGGCATTTTCGGCCGAAATCAATTGCCGGATCAGCGCCCTGATCGCGGTGCTGGAGGCTGCCCCGCCGCTTTCGGTGGCCACGTGGCTGCCAAAGAAATATTTCAGTTCGAAGGTGCCGTGCGGGGTCAGCATGTACTTCTGGGTCGTGACCCGGGAGATTGTCGACTCATGCAGGTCGAGCGCCTCGGCGATCTCGCGCAGGACCAGGGGGCGCATCGCGACCGCGCCGTGCGAGAAAAAGCCGCGCTGGCGCTCGACGATCTCCTGAGCAACCCGCAGGATGGTCTCGAAGCGCTGCGCGACGTTCTTCACCAGCCAGCGGGCCTCCTGGAGGGGCCCGGTGAGGTTGCTGCCGCCGCTCGCGCGGTGGGTGCGCAGCAGGCTTGCATAGAGGCTGTTGACCCGCAAGCGCGGGACCACTTCGGCATTGAGCGAGGCGTACCAGCCGCTGCGATTGCGGCGCACAATGACATCGGGGACGACGTAGTTGGCCGGATCTGGCGCAAAGCGCGCGCCGGGTCGTGGTTCGAGCGAGCGAATCAGTGCGCAGGCAGCGCGCATCGGTTCCTCGTCGCAGGCGAGTGTGCGGCGCAGCTTCGCGAAATCGCGCGCGGCGAGCTGATCGAGGTGCCCGCTCACGATCTGGCGGGCGAGCGCGAGCACCGAAGGGTCTTCTGCCGGCCGCTCGTGCAATTGCAGCAAGAGGCACTCCGACAGGTTGCGTGCGCCGACGCCGGGGGGATCAAAGCTCTGAAGCAGCTTGAGGGCGGCCGCGACCTCGTCAGGGTCGATGTCGAGCTCCTCGGGGAGCGCCGCGTGGAACTCCTCGAGCGTCGTGCCCAGCATGCCGTCCTCGTCGAGCTCGTCGATCATGAGCCCTACGAGGGCCCGGTCGCGCTGCGACACCCGGGTCGCTGTCAGCTGGCCACGCAGGTGCTCGCTGAGCGAGGTCGAACTGGCGCGCAGCTGCCCGAATCCAGGCTCGTCGTCCTCGCCATCGGCAAGCCGGGAGCCGCTGGATGCGGCGCTCGACCAGTCGGCCTGGAAATCGCCCCCGTCCTCGTCGCCACCGCCCTCCTGGGCTTGCTCGCCAAATCCTGCTTCACCGCCCTCGTCGGTTTGCGGGCCTGGACCCGCCAGGGGCTGCAGCGCCGCATCGGCCAGGGGCGAGCGCGTCCCATCGATCCGTCCGTCGCCCGCGATGCTGATCGCGCTGGCCGAAGGGTCGTCCAACCGTTCGAGCAGTGGGTTGTCGGCCAGTGCCTGCTCGATTTCCTGATTCAGCTCGAGCGTCGATAGTTGCAGCAGTCTGATCGACTGTTGCAACTGCGGGGTCAGCGCAAGATGCTGACTGAGCTTGAATTGGAGCGCTGGTTTCATCGGGCGCAATCAAGGACGCCGCGCCCCAAGCGCCTACATCGAAAAATGCTCGCCGAGGTAGTAACGGCGGACATCGTCGTTCTGGACGATTTCGTCGGGGCGTCCGAAAGCAAGAACAGTACCATCCCGAATGATATAGGCGCGATCGCAGATGCCAAGGGTTTCTCGGACATTGTGGTCTGTGATCAACACTCCGATGCCCCGTTCCTTCAGAAATCGAACGATGCGCTGGATTTCGATCACGGCGATGGGGTCGACACCGGCAAAGGGCTCGTCGAGCAGCACGAACCGCGGCGCCGCCGCCAGCGCCCGCGCGATTTCGACCCGCCGGCGCTCGCCGCCAGACAGCGACAGCGCGGCATTGCCCCGAATGTGGCCGATCTGCAGGTCCTCGAGCAGGCGCTCGAGCCGGCGATCGAGTTCCGTCCGGTTGAGCGCCCGGCCAGTGTCGTCGCGCTGCAGCTCGAGGACGGCGAGGATGTTCTGCTCGACGGTCATCTTTCGGAAGACCGAGGCCTCCTGTGGCAGGTAGGACAGGCCGCGCCTCGCGCGTCGGTGGATTGGCAGGCGGCTGATGCTCTCGCCGTCCAGCTCGATCGTTCCGTCGTCGCTCGCGACCAGTCCGACGATCATGTAGAAGCAGGTCGTCTTACCGGCCCCGTTGGGGCCGAGCAAGCCGACCACCTGACCACTGGCCACCTCGATGGAGACGTCCTTGACCACGGCACGGCCGTTGTAGACCTTGCGCAGGTGGCGAGCGGTCAGCTGGCTGGGCGGCGTGCTCGGCCGTTCGGCAGTCATCGGCAAGGGGGCGATCAACGGTTGGGTGGGCGCGCAAGGGAGGGCGAGGATTGCAGCGGCGTTGCTGCGCCGTCGCGCTTGGCGTCCGCGGGCCCTTCTCGCGGTTTGGCCGGTTGCTGCGCCGGCCCGCCAGGCTTGCCGTCGGTTGTTTCGGCAGCGCTGCGACGAGGTTGGATGACGACGCGAACCCGTTCGCGGTCGGCCGTCGTTCCCGGCCCGCTGTCGACGGTGTAGAACTCGGTCTGGCTGCGATAGACGATCCGGCTGCCGTGGACCTCGTCAGTCAGCCGATCTCGGTCGAGTCGGCGCAGGGATGCGCGACCCGTCAGCGTCACGATCTCCTCGCGTCCGTCGTAGTCGACGGTGTTGCCGTAGCCTTCGACGTACTCTTCGAGCGCCTCGCGCTTTTGCCGGAAGCTCGCGGGCTGTCCGATGGCCTGGCCGAACTGATAACCCTGTTCATCCTCGCGCACCGTCAGCCGATCCGCGCGAATCATGATCGTCCCCTTGGTGAGTACAACCCGGCCGATGAAGACATTGATCTTGCGCTGATCGTCGTACTCCATCCGGTCAGCCTCGACTTGAATGGGCTGGTCGCGGTCGGCTTTCTCCGCGTGGGCCCGAGGCGCCACGACGACACTTGCGACGAGGACGGCAACCAGGAGGGCGCTGGCGCGCAGTCGTTGCGGGAACCTTGGGCAGGGCGGGTGACCCGCGGTGTTGGTCATGGCTTGCGGGGTCCAGCCGTGAAGAGGGCACGTACCTGCGCGTCAACGCGCAGCGTTCGGTCCGAATTATTGAATTCCATGCCCGTGCCGGTCAACCGGTCATCGCCGCGTTCGACCTGTACCGGACGATCGCTGCGGGCGATTTCGGAGTCCGGCAGCAGCACCGCTGCGTCGGTGGTGATCAGTAGCGCGGGCTCGCGCTCGCTCGCCTCGCGCAGCAGACGGACATCGTCGAAAAGCAGGATCTCCCCGCCCCCTGTGCTCGAGCGGCCGAGGCGTGCGCTGAGGGTCACGACAGGCTGGCTCGCGTCGAGGCTCGTGAGCAACGGGCGTTTGAGCAGGGTCGAGTCGTCGCCGCTGAAATAGTCGATCCGCTCGGCGGTCAGGCGAAAGAGCGGCTCGCCGGTATCGCGGGTGCGGTTGAGCAAGACCGTTTCGGCAAACGAGTCCGGCAGATCGCTTGCCACGCGACTCACAGGTTCACCGCGGAATCGATCGGCAATCTCAGCAAGGTAGAAAGTCCCGGCGGCAAGCGCAAGCAGCAATCCGATCGCGCTCGCAGCGGAGAAGAGGTCCTGTCGGCGGCCGTTGTCCATGATTCAAGATTCGACCGAGGCGAGCCGGCGCTCGAGTGCGGCTTCGTAGTCACCGCGAGCCCTCAGGATGAACTCGGCCAGCTCGCGCACCGCACCTTCACCGGCGCGGGCACTTGATACCCAGTGGGCGCGGCGCCGAACCTCCGGATGGCCATCGGCGACGCTCGCCGCGAAGCCCGCAAGGAGGAGAGCCGGCAGATCGGGCCAGTCATCACCGATGAAGCCGACCTGGGAAAGGGGCGTTGCCTTGCGTTTCGCCAGATCGCGCAGTGCTTGGGCCTTGTCAGCCACGGCCTGCAGCACCTCGTCGACGCGTAGCTCGGCGGCCCGTCGCTCGACGATCGACGACTGGCGGGCCGTGATGATCGCCACGCCGATGCCGCATTCACGCAGCAGGGTGATCCCCATCCCATCTCGCACGCTAAAAGCCTTCATGGCTTCGCCGTCGGGTCCGATGTAGATCCGTCCGTCGGTTAGCGTGCCATCGACGTCCATCGCCAACCAGCGAAGCCCAGCCGCCCGCTGCCGCAGTCTCGCCAGCCGCGAATCAGGCGATCGCATGGTTCAGACCACCTTGGCCTGCAGCAGGTCGTGCAGGTGCAAAGCCCCGCTCAACCGACCCTGCGCATCCGTCACGAGCAGCACGCTGATCCGACGCTCTTCCATCAGCCGCACGGCCTCCGCCGCCAGAGCCTGCGCGCCGATGGTGACGGGCCCCGCGGTCATGACGGTCCGCACTGACAGGCCACGGATCGAGCTTGCGTGCTCGAGCACACGACGAAGGTCGCCGTCGGTCAGGATGCCGATCAGCAGGCCGTTGTGGTCCTCGATGGCCGTCATGCCCATTCGCTTGCGGGTCATCTCGAGGATTGCCTCGCCAAGGCTCGCGTCGACTGAGATCCGGGGCAATGCGGCTTCCTGGCGCATCACATCGCTCACCCGCGTGAGCAGGCGCCTCCCCAGCGTGCCGCCCGGATGCGAGCGTGCGAAATCCTGCTCATTGAAGCCGCGCGCCTCGAGTACGGCCACTGCCAGCGCGTCGCCCAGAGCGAGACAGGCGGTGGTGCTGGCAGTCGGGGCGAGATTGAGCGCGCAGGCCTCGCGCTCGACCGATGCATCCAGATGGACATCGGCGAGCCGTGCAAGCGTCGACTCTGGCTGGCCGGTGATCGCGATCAGCCGGGCGCCCAGTCGTTTGACGAGCGGGACGATCCGCAGCAACTCCTCGGTCGTCCCCGAATTGGATAGCGCGAGCAGCACATCCTCGCCCGTGACCATGCCCAGGTCACCATGACTCGCCTCGGCGGGATGCAAAAAGAATGCGGGCGTACCCGTTGAAGCCAGGGTTGCTGCAATCTTGCCGCCAATGTGACCGGACTTGCCGATCCCGCTCACCACCACCCGGCCCTGGCAGTCGAGCAGCAATTCGCAGGCCCGCACGAACTCGTCACCCGTGCGATCGATGAGCGTGGCCACGGCCTGCGCCTCGATCCCGAGTGCGAGTCGGGCCCGAGCGAGCAGCGCCGCCCGGCGCGCCGAGGCGGCGTCTGCTCGGCTCGAAGCGCTGGGTCGCTCGTTCGCCGATAGAATGGGGTCCGCAGTTGTCATTGGGCGAGTATATGCTTTCAGGCCTCGAACTCGCGCTGATCCTGATCGCCGCTGCCACTCTGGTGGTTGTCGTCTTGCGTCGGGTGGGTGTGCCCCCGCTCGTCGCCTACCTGGCTGTCGGTGTGCTGGTTGCCCCCTACGCCTCCGATCTGGTCCAAGACCAGGGCGTGCTCCACCGAGCCGCGGAATTGGGCGTGGTCTTCCTGATGTTCACGCTCGGACTGGAATTCGACCTGGCCAAGCTCAGGTCGCTGCGACGCTTCGTGTTCGGTCTGGGAAGCGCACAGGTCCTGCTCTCGACGGCCTCGATGATGGCGATCCTTCTCGCCTTGCCGGCGCTTGGTGCTGCGTGGCTGGTTCCTGGCCTCGACTGGCGTCTTGCCTTCACGATAGCGGCCGCTTTTTCCCTTTCCTCGACGGCGCTGGTCGTCAAGCTCCTTGCCGAGCGGCGCGAACTGGAGACCGAACACGGCCGCCGAGTCTTCAGCGTGCTGCTGTTTCAGGACCTGGTGGTGATTCCGCTGCTGATCGTGATCCCCGCGCTCGGCCGTGGGACCGATGGCCTCGCCGTGGCCCTTGGGTTGGCCTTTCTCAAGGCGGCCGTGCTTCTGGTGGTGTTGCTCAGAGTTGGGCCATGGCTGATGCGCGGCTGGTTTGGGCTGGTCGTGCGCACCCGTTCACACGAGCTGTTCACGCTCAATGTGCTCTTTGCCACCCTGCTTTTTGCCTGGCTCACGCACCAGGCCGGTCTGTCCATGGAGCTCGGCGCGTTTTTGGCCGGCATGCTGATTGCGGAGACCGAGTACCGGTATCAGGTCGAAGAGGACATCAAGCCGTTTCGCGATGTCCTGCTCGGACTCTTTTTCGTCACCGTTGGCGCTCGCCTGGACCCGTTCGCGCTCGCCGCTCACTGGCCGCAGGTGCTGGCGTTTTTGCTCGTCGCTCTCCTCATCAAGTTTGCGATCCTCTTCGTGCTGGTCGAGCGTTCGCGGGCCGGCGCCGGGGTGGCGATACGAACGGCCATCTGGTTGTCCCAGACCGGCGAATTCGCTTTCGTACTGCTCGCGCAGGCGGTCGATGGGGGGCTGGCGAGTCATGCCGCTCTGCAGCCCGTCACCGCGGCGATCCTGCTGTCCCTTCTGCTGAGTCCGGCTCTCGTCGCCCAGGCCAACCGCATTGCGCTGCGGGTTTCGGGTCAGGAGTGGCTGCAGCGGTCGCTTCAGCTGCAGCAGCTCGCGAGCCAGGCGATCACCCTGAGGGATCACGTCATCGTCTGCGGCTTCGGTCGCTGCGGGCAGAGTCTCGCGCACGTGCTCGAGGCGGAAAAGGTCGCGTTCATCGCGCTCGACACCGACCCAGAACGGGTGCGCCTTGCGCAGGCTGCGGGCGAGCCTGCGGTCTATGGCGATGCGAGCCGGCGCAATACCCTGATCGCGGCAGGCGTGACGCGGGCTAGAGCACTGGCGATCACCTTTGACGACTCGCCGCAGGCGTTGCACCTTCTTGCAACAGTGCGCTCTCTCGCGCCGCAGCTGCCGGTCCTCGCCCGCTGCGCGCAGGAGGCCGATATCGAACGGCTGATGGCGGCCGGTGCGACCGAGGTGATTCCCGAGATCGCTGAGGGCAGCCTGATGATCGCCTCGCACGCAATGGCGCTTGCTGGCGTGCCGCTTGCCCGAGTCCGGCGGCGGGTGAGGCGGATCCGCGACGGCCGCTACTCGCTGCTCCAGGGCTTCATTCACGGTGCCGACGACGAACCGATCGAGGCGATCGAGGCCGACCCCTACACCTTGCGAGCCCTGCCCGTCGAAGCCGGGGTGCCTGCGATCGATCGCCCGCTCGTTGATCTACTGGGTGAGGGCGTCCGGGCCATGGCGGTCGTCAGAGGCCGCGAGCGCATTGTCGAGCCGGATCAGACCTTTGCGCTCGTCGCGGGCGACGTGCTGGTACTCTCCGGTCGAGCCGAACGGATCACGGCCGTCGAGCAGACCTGGTTGTCGAGAACCGCCTGACGGGGGCTTGGCGCTTCCCCTCACTCCTTCCGGGATAAAATACCGGGTTTTCCCACAAAGCTCAGAGTCCCTTGGACCCAGCGACGCTGCTCCTCGAAAATGTCCGGTTCGGGTATCGCGAGCGGCCCATCCTCGACGGGGTGAGCCTTTCTGTGCACCCGGGGCGCATTGTCGCCCTGGTGGGCGGTTCCGGTTCGGGCAAGACGACCATCCTGCGCTTGATCGGCGGGCTGTTGCGGCCGGCCAGTGGTACGGTGAGCTTCGAAGGGCAGCGTTTGGCCGACCTGGATCGGCAGGGTCTTTACGCCGTCAGGCGGCGCATGGGCATGCTCTATCAGTTCGGGGCGTTGTTCACCGATCTGTCGGTTTTCGAGAATGTCGCGTTTCCGCTACGCGAGCACACCGACCTCGACGAAACCATGATCCGCGACCTGGTGCTGCTCAAGCTCAATGCGGTCGGTTTGCGCGGCGTTGCGCACTACCGGACCTCTCAACTCTCAGGCGGCATGGCGCGACGCGTGGCACTGGCGCGGGCCATTGCGCTCGATCCCCCGCTCATCATGTACGACGAGCCTTTCGCGGGTCTCGATCCGATTGCGCTCTCAACGGTTGCCCAGCTGATCCGACGTCTCACCGAAACGATCGGTTGTGCATCGATTCTTGTGTCCCACGACATCAAAGACACCTTCGCGATCGCCGATGATGTCTATCTGCTGTCGCGCGGGCGGATCGCTGCCGAAGGCACGCCCGCGCAGATGCGGGCCTCGACTGATCCCAATGTTCGGCAGTTTCTCGACGGTGATATCGATGGTCCGGTGGCCTTTCACCACGCCACCCGGCGCACCCTGGCCGAGGACCTGGAGATCGGGTCGTGATCGCCACCGTGTCGCAGCTTCTGCGGGTCATGGTCCAGACCATCGCCAGGGTCGGCCACGGCGCCAGGTTTTTTCTGCGGCTTTGCGCGCTTGCGGCGCTTTCCCTGCGCCGGCCGCGGCTGGTCATCGACCAGATCCATTTCATTGGCAATCATTCGCTCTCGATCATTCTGGTGTCGGGCCTGCTGATCGGTTTCGTGCTGGGCCTGCAGGGCTATTACACCTTGCGTCGCTATGGTTCGGAAGAGGCACTCGGACTGCTTGTCACGCTCTCGCTCGTTCGAGAACTCGGCCCGGTGGTCACGGCCCTCCTCTTTGCAGGCCGGGCAGGCACTTCGCTCACTGCTGAGGTCGGACTGATGAAGGCGGGCGAGCAGATTGACGCCATGGAGATGATGGCCGTCGATCCGGTGGCTCGGGTGCTTGCGCCGCGTTTTGCCGCGGCCCTGATCTGCATGCCGCTGCTTGCAGCGCTTTTTTCCGCGATGGGTGTGCTCGGCGGCTATATCGTCGGGGTCGAGATGATCGGGGTCGACGCCGGCGCATTCTGGTCGCAGATGCAGGGTGGGGTCGACTGGTTACTTGACGTCGGCAACGGCGTGGTGAAGAGCGTGGTCTTCGGATTCACCGTCGCTTTT
>CAZAVT010000013.1:12383-20838 GCA_964488395.1 uncultured Burkholderiaceae bacterium
GTGGGATACCACGCCGAGGCCACCCCCGAGGGCGTGTCGCGAGCGACCACCGCGACGGTGGTGATCGCCTCGCTCGCGGTGCTCGGTCTGGATTTCATTCTCACAGCCCTGATGTTCAGCGCGCACTGAACCGGGCGGAGGCAGTCAAGATGAATCGCAAGGGTGTTGATGTGCTGGTGGGCCTCTTCGTACTGCTGGGCTTTGCAGCGCTCGCGTTTCTGGCGCTGCGCGCCGGCAACATGAGCTCGAGCGTGGGCCTCAACGACACCTACAGCGTCGGCGCCCGGTTCGATAACATCGGCGGGCTCAAGCCGCGTGCCGCGGTGCGAAGCGCGGGCGTGGTGGTCGGTCGGGTGACCTCGGTCACGCTGGACCCCACGACTTATGAGGCCGTGGTGCGCATCGATCTCGACCGTCGCTACCGCTTCCCCAAGGACACTTCGGCCAAGATCCTGACCGCCGGCCTGCTCGGTGAACAGTACATCGGCCTGGAGCCGGGCGGCGACTCGGCGATGCTCGAGAACGGCGCTGCCATCACCCTCACGCAGTCAGCGGTCGTGCTCGAGAACATCATTGGTCAGATGCTCTACGGCAGAGCCGCCGAAGGCGAGAAGAAATGATCCAGATCCGTGCCTTGATCGGCGCGCTGCTGGTTGCCAGTGCGCTTGCGTTGCCAGTGCGCGCGGCAGCAGCCTCGAGCGTCGATCCGCTCGAGGCCATCAACCGACCGATTTTCGAGTTCAATGAGGCGCTCGATGGTCGGGTCCTCCGTCCGATCGCGCGCGGCTACTCGGACTTTGTGCATCCTGGCGTGCGGCAGCTGGTCAGCAATGTGTTTTCGAACCTCAACGATCCCTGGGTTGGTCTCAATAACCTGCTCCAGGGCAAGCCCGTCGAGGCGATCAGCGACTTCGCGCGGTTTGCGATCAATACCTTGTTCTGCTTTGGCGGTCTGGGGGATCTGGCGAGCGATCTCGGGCTGACCCGGCATAATGAGGATTTGGGCCAGACGCTAGGCGCCTGGGGATTGCCCGCGGGGCCGTATCTGGTGTTGCCGTTGTTGGGCCCGTCGAACCTGCGCGACGCAGTGGGAACGGCTGGGGCGATTCGCGCGGATCCCCTGCGGCAGGTCGATTCAGACCCTGAGCGGGTCGGGCTACGGGTGCTGCGGCTGGTTGACACCCGTGCGACGCTCCTGCCGGTTGACCGCATGGTTCAGGATGCGGCGTTCGATCGCTATTCCTTCGTGCGCAATGCGTTCCTGCAGCGTCGGCTTTACCTGATCCACGACGGCAATCCGCCCGAACCGGCCGATACCGAGGAATGAGTGCCATGAACCGACCGATCACCCGGTCCCAACGCCCATCCGCCCGGAGAGCTCTATGCCGGCTCCTCCTCCTTGCAGGGCTGCCGCTCATCGTGCCGGCAGGCGCGGGCGCACAGGCGGCCTTGCCGTCAGCGCCTGACCAGTTCATCGAGGCGCTCAGCAACCGTGCGCTCGAGCGTATCCGGCAGGACCCCGCGATCCAGGCTGGTGACACCCAAAGGGTGCTTCGGTTCGTTGACGAAGACATCATGCCCCATGTCAATTTCGAGCGAATGACCGGACTGGCGGTCGGCCGGGCGTGGCGGCAGGCGAGCGCTGACCAGCGGCGGGATCTGATCGAGCAGTTCCGATTGCTGCTGGTGCGGACCTATTCGGGGGCGCTGTCACAGGCGGGCAACAAGGCTGTCCGGATGCGCCCCCAGCGCGGTGACACCGGCGCTGCCGAGGTGCTGGTGCGAAGCGAGCTGGTCGGTGGGCAGGGCGAACCCCTCCAGATCGACTATCGCCTCGAGCGGGCCGAGACGGGCTGGAAAATCTATGACGTCAACGTGTTGGGAATCTGGATCGTCCAGACTTACCGTGACCAGTTTGCCGCCGAGGTGTCAGCCAAGGGACTCGATGGTCTGATCGCAAGCATGAAGGCCCGCAACCAGCAGGCGGCCGCCAACGCGGGTGCTCGCTGAGATCCCTCACCATGGCCGATCATCCCAAGAGCGACTACCGGATCGTCGGTGCCTTGACGCACCGTGAGGCGATGGCGCAGCGTCACCGTCTCACGGCAGCGCTCGCCGCTGGCTGTCGCCGGGTCGATTTCGCCGGGCTTACGCACTTCGACTCGAGTGCGCTCGCGGTCATCCTGGCCGCGCTCCGAGCGCGTCGCGCTGACCAGCCCGCGATCGAGCTGGTCGGGCTGCCCGACCCGTTGCTGGGCTTGGCTCGGCTCTATGGGCTTGAGGATTTGCTTCGGGCTGCAATCGTCGACGGGCAAGCGACTGGGGCAGGCGAGCGAGCCTCGGGTGCCATGGTTTCCTGAACCAATGACTCGTCCTGCCATCTCGATTCAAGAGGTCGTCAAGCGCTATGGGCGCTTGGAGGCCCTTCGCGGCGTCAGCTTGTCGGTCGCCGAGGGCGAGTTTTTCGGTCTGCTCGGTCCGAACGGCGCAGGCAAGACCTCGTTGATCTCGATCATCGCTGGTTTGTCGCGAGCCGACAGCGGCACGGTTCGGGTGATGGGCCATGACGTGAGCGAGGACTTCAGGCAGGCGCGCCGCATGTTGGGCGTTGTACCGCAGGAACTGGTGTTCGATCCGTTTTTCACCGTTCGAGAGACCCTGCGGCTCACGTCCGGCTACTACGGCGTGCGCCACAACGATGACTGGATCGATGAATTGCTGAGCGAGCTGGACCTCTCGGCCAAGGCCGATGCCAACATGCGCGCACTTTCCGGGGGCATGAAGCGGCGGGTCCTGGTCGCCCAGGCCCTCGTCCATCGCCCTCCGGTGATCGTGCTGGACGAGCCGACTGCCGGCGTGGATGTCGAGCTTCGCCGTACGCTGTGGCAGTTTATCCGCCGCCTCAATCGCGACGGACACACGATCGTGCTCACGACGCACTATCTCGAGGAGGCGCAGGAGCTCTGCGGTCGCATTGCGATGCTCAAGGCGGGTCAGATTGTCGCGCTCGATCGCACCGCTGATCTGCTGCGCCAATTCGCCGGCGGCCGGCTGGTGCTGAAGCTAACGGGTGCTGCATTGCCGCAGGCCCTGTGGCCGCTTCGCCTGGACTTGAGCGGGCAACCGGGCCATGAGCAGTTGCGCGTCGCCTCGCCGCAGGCACTTGAACCGATCCTGCAGGCGCTTCGCGAGGCCGGCTGCCAGATCGAGGAGCTGGATTTTGTGCACACCGACCTTGAGGACGTGTTCGTGAGCATCATGCGGGAGGCCGCCTGAGCCGCTTGCGGCTGGGGCGATTCGACAGAGTATGAGCACCTGTTTCCTGACCCTGCTTCGAAAGGAGCTGCTGCGCTTTCTGAAGGTGAGCGTGCAGACTGTGGCGGCCCCCGTGTTAACGGCGCTGCTGTATCTCGTGATCTTTTCCCAGGCCCTGGGTGAGCGGGTGGAGGTGTTCGAAAACGTCAGCTACACCGCCTTTCTCGTGCCCGGTCTGGTGATGATGTCGGTCCTGCAAAACGCTTTTGCCAACTCGTCGTCCTCGCTGATCCAGAGCAAGGTCACCGGCAACATCGTTTTCGTGTTGTTGCCGCCGCTGTCGCACCGCGAGATCTACGGTGCCTATGTGATCGCCTCGATCACCCGCGGCGTGGTGGTAGGGCTGGGGGTTTTCATTTGTACGCTGGGTTTTGCCGAATATCCCTACACGAATCCCCTGTGGACGCTCGCTTTCGTGGTCTTTGGCGGGTTCATCCTGGGCAGTCTCGGTCTGATTGCTGGCATCTGGGCTGACAAGTTCGATCAGATTGCGCTCTTCCAGAATTTCATCATCATGCCGCTCACGTTCCTATCGGGCGTTTTTTACTCGGTGGATACCCTGCCGCCTCTGTGGCAGCTGGTGTCGCATCTGAATCCGTTTTTCTATATGGTCGACGGTTTTCGTTACGGTTTTTTCGGCATCTCCGATGTTGATCCATGGGTGAGCCTGGCGATCGTCGGCTTGTCCGCGATCGCCGTCGCTGCGATCGGCTTGCGGATGCTTCATAGCGGCTACAAGCTGCGCTGGTGAGGAACTGAAATGGTCACTCCGGATGATGTCCGTCGCTATATCCTGCAAGGACTCGCCTGTCAGCATGTCGAGGTCAGCGGCGATGGTCGGCACTTCGAGGCCCTGATCGTGTCCGACGCTTTTGTCGGCAAGCGCCTGCTGCAGCGCCATCAACTGGTCTACGCAGCGCTCGGCGAGCGCATGCGAGAGGAGATCCACGCCTTGTCCATGCGCACGCGCACGCCCGACGAACATGGGTCGGCCCCAGCGAAGGCTTGATCGAAGGACCCCGAGGACGACCCCCCATGGACCAGCTGATGATCGCCGGCGGTGAACGGCTCGCGGGCGAATTTACGGTGTCGGGTGCGAAGAATGCGGCGCTCCCGATCCTCTGCGCCAGTCTGCTGACACGCGAGCCGCTCGTGATCGAGCGGGTGCCTCGATTGCAGGATGTTCGGACCATGCGCCGACTCCTGGAGAGCCTGGGCGTGCGGGCCACCGAGATGCCCAACGGACTGGCGCTTGACAGTGCCGGGCTCTCCTCGCACGAAGCCGCCTACGATCTGGTCAAGACGATGCGCGCATCGATCCTCGTGCTGGGCCCGCTCTTGGCGAGGCTGGGCGAGGCGCGGGTGTCGTTGCCGGGCGGCTGCGCGATCGGAGCGCGGCCGGTTGACCAACACATCCGGGGGCTCGAGGCGATGGGCGCGCAGATCCGCATCGAGCATGGCGATGTGGTGGCCAGCGCCTCGCGCTTGCGCGGCGCGACGATCGTGACAGATATGGTCACGGTGACCGGCACGGAGAACCTGATGATGGCCGCCACCCTGGCCGAGGGCGAGACCGTGATCGAGAATGCGGCCCGTGAGCCCGAGGTGGTCGACCTTGCCCGGCTGCTCTGCGCAATGGGCGCGCGGATCGAGGGTGCGGGGACCGACCGTATCGTGATTCATGGGGTGGCTGCGCTCGGGGGCGCGCGCCATGCAGTGATGGCCGATCGCATCGAGGCCGGCACGGTGCTTTGCGCGGTCGCTGCAACGGGCGGCGAGGTGATGCTGAGGGGCGCGGAGCCAAGCTCGATGGACGCGACGCTCGACAAGCTTCGACAGACCGGCGCCCGGATCGAAACCGGTGCCGACTGGATTCGTCTGTCGATGAAGGGCCGCCCTCGGGCAGTCAGCCTGCGGACCGCCCCCTACCCGGGCTTTGCGACCGACATGCAGGCGCAGTTTCTTGCCCTCGACTCGATTGCCGAGGGTTCTGCGGTGATCACTGAAACCATTTTTGAGAACCGCTTCATGCATGTGCTCGAGTTGCAGCGACTGGGCGCAGATGTCCGGATCGAGGGCAATACAGCCTTTGTCCGCGGCGTGTCGTCGCTATCCGGTGCGAGGGTGATGGCAACCGATCTGCGTGCCTCGGCTGGGCTGGTGATTGCCGGATTGGTGGCCGAGGGCGAGACCATCGTCGACCGGGTCTATCACCTGGATCGTGGCTATGAGGCGATGGAGCACAAGCTCGCTGCACTGGGCGCGCGCATCAGCCGCGTCGGTGGGCGCCGACCGGCTGCCATGGAGTCGGGAACGTGATCACGCTGGCACTTTCCAAGGGCCGTATCTTCGATGAGACGCTGCCACTGCTGGCGCGTGCTGGCATCTCGGTCGATCCGGCGCTGGCCGACTCACGTAGTTTGATCCTGCCCACTGGCAACGCCGATCTTCGGCTGATCATCGTTCGGGCGAGTGACGTGCCGACCTACGTTCGTTACGGCGCGGCCGATCTCGGTGTGGCTGGCGCTGACGTGCTCCTCGAGAGTGGGGTCAAGGGGCTTTACCAGCCCATCGACCTCGGGATTGGGCGCTGCCGGCTGTGCGTGGCCGTCCCGCAGGGCTTTGACTATCCGCAGGCGGTTCGGCGCGGCGCGCGACTGCGGGTTGCCACCAAATACCCCCAGAACGCTCGGCGCCATTTTGCCCAGAAGGGCGTGCACGTTGACCTGATCAAACTCTATGGCTCGATGGAGCTGGCTCCCCTGGTCGGGCTTGCCGACGGCATCGTCGATCTGGTGAGCAGTGGCGGCACGCTCCGAGCCAACGGCCTGGTCGAAGTGGAGGAAATCATGCCGATTTCCGCGCGGCTGATCGTCAATCAGGCGTCGCTCAAGACTCTGGCCGGACCGATTGGACGCTTGCTCGATTCGATCGAGCGAACCCTGTGGGAGCCCCGATCGTGAGGCCCGCAAACGCTGGTCGGCCAGAGCCCACGGCCGCCTCACCCTTGATTCACCAACTCGACAGCCGGCACGCTGATTTCGATCGTCGGCTGGGCGAGCTGCTCGCTTGGGAGGCGGGTCAAGACGAATCGCTCAACCGCGCGGTGACCGAGATTGTCGGTGCGGTACGCGAGCGGGGTGATGAGGCGCTCCTTGAGTACACCCGTCGATTCGATCGATTGCCCGTGGCCCATGCCGCCGATCTGGAGCTGGATCGCGCCGAGCTCGAGCGTGCGCTCGCATCGCTGCCCGGGCCTGAGCGCGAGGCGCTCCTCGCTGCGGCCGAGCGGGTGCGTCGCTACCACGAGCGTCAGCGCCTGAGCTCCTGGGACTATGTCGAGGCCGACGGAACCCGGCTTGGCCAGAAGATCACCGCCATCGATCGCGTCGGCCTCTATGTGCCGGGAGGCAAGGCTGCCTACCCGTCATCGGTGCTGATGAATGCGCTGCCGGCGCGGGTGGCGGGCGTTGCGGAGCTGATCATGGTGGTGCCCACCCCGGATGGCGTGCGCAATCCGATGGTGCTCGCCGCCGCGGCGATTGCGGGTGTTGACCGTGTGTTCACGATTGGCGGCGCGCAGGCGGTGGCCGCCTTGGCCTGGGGCACGGCCACGGTGCCAGCAGTCGACAAGATTGTCGGTCCCGGCAACGCCTATGTCGCGCTCGCCAAGCGGTTGGTGTTCGGCCAGGTCGGCATCGACATGATCGCCGGGCCCAGTGAGATCCTGGTGATTTGCGACGGCGCGGCTGATCCCGACTGGGTCGCGATGGATCTTTTCTCCCAGGCCGAGCACGACGAGCTCGCTCAGGCGATCCTGATCAGTCCCGATGCAGCCTTTCTCGAAAAGGTGCGGGCGGCCATCGCGCGCCTCTTGCCGCAGATGTTGCGCAAGGCGGTGATCGAGCGTTCGCTCGCCGACCGCGGCGTGCTGATTCGGGTGGCCGATATGGACGAGGCCTGTCGTCTTGCCGACCGCATCGCCGCAGAGCACCTCGAGATCATCGCGGCTGACCCGTCGCGATGGGCACAGAAAATCCGCCACGCGGGTGCGATGTTCCTTGGGCCTTATGCCTCGGAGTCGCTCGGTGACTACTGTGCGGGCCCCAATCACGTGCTGCCGACCATGCGCACCGCGCGCTTCTCCTCGCCGCTGGGCGTCTATGACTTCCAGAAGCGCAGCTCGATCATCGAGGTGTCCGCCGCTGGCGCGCGCTCCCTGGGTCCCATTGCCTCGACGCTTGCCCGGGCCGAGGGCCTGCAAGCGCATGCGCGGAGCGCCGAGCTTCGCTTTTCGCAGCCCGCTACCGGCGAACGCGACGAGCCCCTTGATGGCGGGTTCCCCGCGGTCAGCCCACTCGAGCCGAGCTGGGTGATCCGCGACGAAGTCCTCGCGATGTCCGCCTATCATGTCGCTCCGGCCGATGGGCTGACCAAGCTCGATGCGATGGAAAATCCCCATCGGCTGCCATCGTCGTTGCGTCGCGCGCTGGGTGAGCGGCTTGCCGAAGCGCTGATCAATCGCTATCCGGTACCGTCCTATGTCCGGCTCAAGTCGCTGATCCGTGATCAACTGGGCGTGCCGGATTCGGCCGCTTTGGTGCTTGGCAACGGTTCGGACGAATTGATCTCGATGGTCCTCGTGGCCTGTGCCCGGCCAGGTGCGGTGGCGCTCGCGCCGGAGCCATCGTTCGTGATGTATCGGGTCTCGGCCCAGCTGGCGGGCCTACGCTATGTCGGTGTGCCGCTTAGAGCCGATGATTTCTCGCTTGACCCGGCCGCGATGCTCTCAGCGATCCGAAGCAGTCGGCCGGCCGTGATTTTCATCGCCTATCCAAACAACCCCACCGGCAACTGCTTTGACCCGGCGGTGATCGAGCAGGTGCTGAAGGCGGCCACCGGGCTGGTCGTGATCGATGAGGCTTATCAGCCCTTTGCCGGTCACACCTGGATGCCCAGACTCGCCGAATTTCCCAACCTGCTCGTCATGCGGACCCTCTCGAAGCTCGGGCTTGCCGGGTTGCGGCTGGGCTATCTGGCGGGTGCGCCGCGCTGGCTCGATCAGTTCGAGAAGGTGCGGCCGCCCTACAACGTGAGCGTGCTCAACCAGATCGCCGGCGAGTTTGCGCTCGAGCATCGC
>CAZAVT010000014.1:0-1219 GCA_964488395.1 uncultured Burkholderiaceae bacterium
CGAACACGTTTGTTGTCGAACTTGATTCGGTCCGCGCGCCGATCACGACCGCTAACTTCCTGGCCTATGTGGCGCGTGGCTACTACGACAACACCGTTTTTCACCGCGTCATCAGTACCTTTGTGATTCAAGGCGGTGGCTTCGAGATTGTCAACAACCAGTACACCCCCAAGGCGCCTGCGCCTGGGCTTAATCCCATTGTGCTCGAGCGGACCTCCCAGACCGGATTGAGCAATGTCGCGGGCACCATTGCGATGGCGAGGACGGGCGCCGCCGATAGCGCCACGAGCCAGTTCTTCATCAACGTGGTTGACAATCTCTTCCTCAACCAATCGGCTCAGGGCGACGGCTATGCCGTCTTCGGACGGGTCGTTTCGGATACCGGCGGCGTCGAAGCGATTCGTAACGCACCAGTGACGAATAACGGTGCGGGTGAGGTGAGTCTGCCGACCGTTCCCCTGCTGATCGTTCGGGCGACCCGCATCCGCTGAGGCCCCTTCCGCCACTTGCTATAACAAGATGACAGGCGTATCGTCGGTCCAACTTCAGGACCGATCGATACGACCATGCCCACGCTCGCCCAGACGGCCACCGTGGTCCGCAGCAAGAATGCCGGGCCGCTCACCCTCTCCTTCGACCTGATGTTCCCGGATCGGGAAGCGTTCGATCGAGCCGCCCGATCCGATGCGCTGAAACCGGCTCACATCGCTGCGCTTTACGGCGTGACGCCCGCTCAGGTTGCCGTGATTGCCTATCCGGTTGCGAACGCGATCAAGATTGCGTTGCCGCGCCGGATCGTTGCGGGGTCGCCCGGCGATCGCGACGTCTACGGCGCACAGCAGCACGCTCCCTTGCTGGGGCTCGAACTATGAGCGCCGTCGCGAGGCTGCTCGCCCGCCGACCCGAGCGTTTGCGAATCCTGTCGGCCTCCGGTCAACTCGGCTATGGCATTCCTGCCGATGCGCTCGCCGAAGGCCTCCGACGCAGACCTGACTTCATCGGTGCGGACATGGGATCGGTCGATCCGGGGCCGGCCTATCTCGGTTCGGGGGAACTCGCAACGAGTCCGCTTGCAACCCGCCGAGATCTCAGCCTGATTCTCGAAGGCGCCCGCGCGCTTGGCGTGCCCCTGATCATCGGCACTGCCGGCACGGCCGGTGCCGCGCCGCACCTCGACACCACGTTAGGCATCATTCGTGAGATCGCGCGCGAGAACAAG
>CAZAVT010000014.1:1229-4774 GCA_964488395.1 uncultured Burkholderiaceae bacterium
TGGGCGCGGAGCTCGCAGTCAGCGCGGCGGACATCGATGCCTGCAGCCATGTGGTCGGTCAGATGGGGTGCGAGCCCTTCGAGCGGGCTCTCGCCCTCGAGCCTGACGTGATTGTCGCTGGTCGCTCCTGCGACACCGCCATTTTTGCGGCGATTCCCAAGCGCTTAGGTTTTGATATGGCCAATGTGATGCACATGGCCAAGATCATCGAATGCACCTCGGTTTGCTGTGAACCGGGGGGGCGCGATGCCATGCTCGCGGAATTGGACCACGAGGGGTTCGTCCTCGAGAGCATGCATCCGGGCCGGCGTGCGACTCCCTTGTCGGTGGCCGCCCACAGCCTCTACGAGCAGGCCGATCCCACCCGTTTCACCGAGCCCGATGGCACGCTGCGGGTCGAGGATGCCCGCTACGTCGCGGTGGACTCGCGCAGGACGCACGTGAGCGGCGCCCGCTGGGAGCCCGCAGTCCAGACGACGCTGAAGGTCGAGGGGGCAGCCGCGCTGGGCCAGCGTGCGGTGCTGCTTGCCGCGAGCGTCGATCCTGGCTTCATCGCTAACCTCGACGCGACGCTTGCTGAGGTCGAACGCATTACTCGGTCGATGGTCATGGGTGACTATCAGCTCTACCCCCGGCTCTATGGTCTGGACGCGGCTCGTCTTTCGCCGCCCGCAGCCGGTCTGACCCCTCGCGAAGTGTTCGTCATGGTTGAGGTGATCGCCGCCGAAGCGGCGCTTGCCATGGCGGCGGCCAAGACCTTTAAGCAGTACCTGCTGCACCACGGCTTTCCTGGTCGACAATGCACCGGCGGCAATCTCGCATTCCCGTTCACACCGCCCGAAGTGCTCGCGGGGACGGCCTGGCGGTTCGCGCTCTATCACGTGATGCCAGCGCCTGATGCGCCCTCGCTTTTTCCAGTGTCGATCGAGGAGGTGGGCGCATGAAGACGATCATGGGCCGCGAGGTCCTCGACACGCTCGAGGAGTTGGTCGATCCGCGCTGGGCGGCAGTTCTCGCGATCGATATCCAGAACGACTTTTGCAGCACGCAGGGGCATTTTGCCCGCTACGGCAAGAATGTCGCCCAAATGGCGCCGGCTGTCGCGCGGATGGTCGATTTCGTCGGCCGCGCGCAGCAGATGGGATTACGCACCATCTTCATGCGGCAGGCCTCGCTTGCCGATGCGAGGATGGATTCCCCCGCCTGGCTACGCTTCAAGACCCGCGATGGCAAGGCGCCCGACTACGCGATGCCGGGTACCTGGGGCTGGCAGCTGGTCGATGGACTGACGATCCGGGATCAGGACTGGGTCGTGGAGAAATTCCGTC
Source organism: uncultured Burkholderiaceae bacterium (assembly GCA_964488395.1). Classification (GTDB taxonomy): domain Bacteria; phylum Pseudomonadota; class Gammaproteobacteria; order Burkholderiales; family Burkholderiaceae_E; genus SYIM01. The sequence goes on from CAZAVT010000014.1 coordinate 2,558, forward strand.
CGGACGGGTTCATCGGCACGCATCTCGATCACATCCTGCGCACCCAGGGCATCCAGACCGTCATCATCTGCGGTACCACCACCGAGGGCTGCGTCGAGTCTACCGTGCGGGCCGCGTCCTATCACGACTACTACACCGTGGTCGCCGCCGATGCCGTCGCTTCGCCCAATGTCGAACTGCACGAGGGCTCCTTGCGGTTCTTCCGGGCGCGCTATCCGACCCATAGTGTCGAGGAAATCCTCGCTGCGGCTGCGCGGGGTGGCTCGAGCTGAGGTTGGCCGCCTGCCGCTTGGTGGTTGCCGCCAATCCGCCCCGCCTTCGATTTGAGGAGTTGCTGCGCCGATGTCCGAATCTTCTCGCCCACGATCCGCTGGCCCTGTGTCAATGCCCCGCCCCCTTGAGACCGCACGCGGCCGTAACCGCCGGCTGAGGGAACGGCTTGGGCAGTCGGGTCTGTTGATGGCGCCCGGTGTGTTCGACTGCCTGACCGCGAGGTTGGCCGAACGGGCCGGCTTCGAGGCGATCTACATGACGGGGTCCGGTGTATCGATCACGCGGATGGGGGCGCCCGACGTGGCCTTGCTCTCGTTCGGCGAGATCCTCGATCAGGCCCGGCGCATCGCCGAAATCAGTTCGATCCCGCTGATCGCCGACGCCGATACGGGCTACGGGGGGCCGCTGAATGTGATCCGGACCGTGCGCGAGTTCGAGCGTGCGGGTGTGAGCGGCGTGCAGATCGAGGATCAGGACTGGCCTAAACGCTGCGGCCACGAGATCGGACGCCGACTGGTTTCCGTGCAGGAAATGTGCGCGCGCGTGCGGGCAGCCGCCGACGCACGGGTCGATCCTGATCTGGTCATCATCGCGCGTACTGATGCCCGAACCACCGAGGGCATCGATGCCGCGATCGAGCGGGCCTGTCGCTATATCGAGGCAGGCGCTGACGTCGCCTTTGTCGAGTCGCCTGAAACCGCTGAGGAAATGAGGCGTGTGACCCGCGAGGTTCCAGCGCCAACCCTCGCCAATATCGTCGAGGGAGGCCGCACACCGAATCTGCCCGCGGCTCAGCTCGAATCCATTGGTTATCGCCTCTCGATCCATCCGAACGCGATCACTCGCCTGATTGGCCGGATGGGCGCCGAGCTCTACGCCCATCTGCGGCGCGAGGGCAGCACCCACGCATTTGCCGACCGGATGCTTGATCACCGGGGGCTGTGGGATTTGTTCGACTATCCCGACTTCATCGCGCTTGAGGCGCGGTACTCGACCCATCCCGCACCGAACCGTTGAGAAGTTCCACCACAGGAGGATGTACCGATGAAAGCCCGACTTGCTGCAGTCGCTCTCGCCAGCGCGCTGGCTGGCCTCGTCCCGATTCCGGCGCTCGCTCAGGCCACGACCTGGAATGCCTACACCTTTGGTCCCTCGGACTCCCTCGCCAATGTGCAGGGCCTGAGGCGGGTCATGGAGGCGATCGAGAAAGACACCAACGGCGAGGTCCGCATCCGGCTGAGCCTCGCGGGCGCCTTGCCGATCAAGTCAACCGATATCGCGCAGGCGGTCGGCGAGGGCACCATCCAATTCGGTGATGACGGTTTCTTCCTGGGGGCCGTGCCGATTGCCGGGGTGCTGCGCTTGCCCATGCTGATCGCGAATCGCGACGAGTTTGATCGCGCCGAGCGCATCATGCGGCCCTACATTGATCGGGGTTTCGACAAGCTTGGTGTGATGGTGCTGGGCCGATTCAATTTCCCGTTCCAGGTCGCGTTCACGACCAAGCCGCTCGCGAAGATCGAGGACTTCAATGGGCAGAAATTCCGCGTGACCTCTCCCGAGCAGGCTGAGTTCGTGAAGCGGGTCGGCGGTGTCCCGATCACCATGGGTGCACCCGAGGTACCCCCGGGGCTGCAGCGTGGCACGGTGGACGGCGTTTTTACCGCGAGTGCCGGCGGCGGCAAGATCTGGGGTGACCTGCTCAAGACCAACTACCGCCTCGGAGTGAACTATTTCGACGGGGTCTATCTGGTCAACAAAGCCGCTTTCGCCAAGCTCTCGCCCGCCAATCAGCAGAAGGTTCGTGAGGCCGTCCTGCGGCTCGCGCCGAGCACCACTGAGCAGCTTTTCAAGGAAGAGGACGAGGTGACCACGATGCTCAAGGGCAAGGGCATGGTCATCACCGAGGCGACACCGGACCAGGTCGCCGATGCGACCCGCAAG
>CAZAVT010000014.1:4784-20605 GCA_964488395.1 uncultured Burkholderiaceae bacterium
TGCCGTATTGGGACCAGTGGGCGCGCGAGCGCGGCCCCGACGCGATCGAGGCTCTACAGAAGGTGAGGGCGGAGCTGCGCAAGTGAGTCGAGGGGCCGGGAATTCCTGGCCCGAGCGCGCCGTCGACCGGCTGGTCGCCGGCGCGGCGGCGCTTTGTGAGCTGACCATCGCCGCGATGGCGGTGTTCGTCTCGCTCGATGCGCTGCTGCGCTGGTCGATCAACTGGTCGTTTCTGGTGATCGACGAGCTGGGGGGCTACGGCATGTTGCTCCTCACCTTCCTTGGCATGGGCGTCGCGCTGCATCGGGGCGCCTTGTTCCGGGTCGACGCCCTCATCGATCAGGTCAAAGGTCGGGCGCGCGGGCTGCTTCAGTTGGGTTTCGATCTCGTGTCGCTCGGATTTGCAGCGCTCCTGTTCTGGCATCTCCTGAATCTCGCGTTGCGCTCGCACACCCGCGAAATCACCGCGGCCACGACGCTGCGCACGCCCCTCTGGGTACCCCAGGGCCTGATGGCTATCGGCGCACTGCTTCTTGTACTGGTCCTGCTCGTACAGCTGATGCAGGGCGTTCGTCGCTTGCGAGAGTCTGCACATCCGAGCACTCCGGGAGAAACCTCATGAGCGAAACGCTCGAGATCCTGTTGTTGCTCCTCTTTGTGGGCTTGCTGGTGTCGGGCCTTTGGATTCCTTTTGCTGTTGGCGTGGCCGCGATTGCGTGGATGGTTGGCAGCGGCGGGCTCGACAGCCTGCGCGCGCTGGGGCTGGTGAGCTTTGGCAGCATGGACAGCTTCACACTGACTGCGATCCCGCTCTTCATCCTGATGGCCGAGATCCTGCTCGAGAGCGGACTCAGTCACCGGGTCTTTCGTGGGCTGTCGCCCCTGGTGCGTCGACTGCCGGGCGGGTTGCTGCAGACCGGGATCGCTGGTTGTGCCATGTTCTCGGCGGTGAGCGGGTCGAGTGTTGCCTGCGCCGCGGCGATCGGCACGGTGTCGGCACCTCAATATCGCGAGCGCGGCTATGACCTCTCGATCGCGAGTGGCACCCTCGCTGCGGGTGGTACCCTGGGTATCCTGATCCCGCCGTCGATCGCAATGATCGTCTACGCCACCTTTGCCCAAGCGTCGATCCTGGACCTGTTCTCGGCGGGGGTGGTCCCGGGACTGATGCTCACGCTATTTTTCATGATCTACGTGGGCATCCGCGCCAAGCTCAATCCCATGATCGCACCGGTTGAAACAACGAGCGAGCCGATCAACTGGCCGGCGGTGCTCGCCGATGTGCTGCCGTTTTGCGTCCTGATCGCTCTGGTGATGGGTAGCCTCTACTCAGGCATTGTCACCCCCACCGAGAGTGCCGCGCTGGGCTGCTGCTTCAGCTGGTTGGTCGCGCGGATCTGGGGTGAGCTCGACTTTGCCGCGCTGCGTCGTGCCATCAGCAAGACTGCGCTGGGGACCGGCTCGATCCTGTTCGTGGTTTATGCGGCCTTCCTGTTTTCCTATGCCATTGGTCTGTCGGGGCTTGCAGACGATTTGGCCAAGTGGGTGGCGGGTGCCGGGGTTTCGCGACTCGGCTTCCTGTTGATCGTGATCCTCGCGCTGAGCGTGATCGGTTGCTTCGTCGACAGCATGGGCATGATGGTGATCACGGTACCGATCCTGCTGCCCTCGCTCGCGCACTACCAGATCGACGTGGTCTGGTTCGGCATTCTGATCGTACTGCTGGTCGAGCTGGGTCAGATCACGCCACCCATGGGCATGAATCTGTTCGTGATTCGAAACATTACCGGTGTTCCACTGGGTACGGTGATTCGAGGCACGATCCCGTTTTATCTGATCTATCTGCTCGCGATCGCCATGATCATCCTCTTTCCTGACTTGGTGCTCTGGCTCCCCAGGTCGGGTTGAGCGCTCGGAAGGACGACTGGTTCGATGTTCAATCCGCCTCCACGTATCACGGCTGAAGTCGCCTTTCGTTTGCCGGCCTCCCTGAGCCGGGCCGGAGAGCCTGCGCCCTGGTTGCGACTGCACCGCCACGGCGCGCCCCTGGGTTCCTTTCTCGAGGGGCCGTCCTTTGACCCCGACGGGAACCTGTTCGTGGTCGACATCCCATTTGGTCGCGTCTTTCGAATCGCCCCCGACGGACACTTCGAGGTCGTGATCCAGTATGACGGCCAACCGAATGGTCTGAAGTTTGGGCCCGACGGTGCGGCGTGGATCAGCGACTTTGCCCGCGGGTTGTTGCGGCTCGATCCCGCGTCCGGCCGCCTCGAAACGGTGCTCGATGCGCGCGAGCACGGGTTTCACGGTCTGAACGATCTGTACTTTCACGGCAACGATTGCTGGTTCACCGACCAGGGCATGTCGGGTTTGCAAGCGCCCTTCGGCCGGGTGATGCGCTGGCGCATGGGGTCTGTCCGGCCAGATGTCTTTCTCGATGGCATTCCGAGTCCCAATGGCTTGGTGATCGACCAGGCAGGGCGACATCTGCTGCTTGCAGTGACGCGGGCCAACGCCGTGTGGCGAGCGCCGATCCTGTTGGATGGCGGTACCGCCAAGGTCGGCACCTTCATTCAAATGTCAGGCGGGTCAGGGCCCGACGGGATGGCACTCGATGAGGCGGGCTATCTTGCGGTGGCCCACCCAGGGCTGGGCGCCGCGTGGCTTTTCAGCGACCGTGGCGAGCCCGTGCTGCGGATCGACTCGCCCGTGACCTCCGTGATCACCAATTGCGCGTTCGGAGGTACTGATCGGCGTGACCTCTATCTGACCGAGGCCGACAGCGGTGTTGTGCTGCGCGCTCGGCTGCCCCACCCTGGGCTCGCTCTGCCTGCCGCCACAGCAGGCAGGTCTTCCGGTCAGGCGCCGGGCGGATCTAGGGCCACTGGCTGAGCGATCGTTGCCGTGAGCGAGCGCCGATCGAGCAGACTTTCAGCGGTGCAAGACGCAAGCTCTGGCCTGCCTTGGCAGCAGTTTCGTCCCAACCCTGCGGCGCCCGAGCCTCTCTATCACCAGATCTTCGCCATGCTGCGCGAGCGGATCTTGCAGGGTCTCTTTGCGCCGGGCGAGCCCTTCCCCAGTGAGAGCGAGCTCGAGCGCTCGCTCGCCGTTTCGCGGATCACCGCCCGGCGGGCGCTCGATGAGCTGGCGGCCCGCGGTTTGATCGTCCGTGGTCAGGGGCGTCGATCAAGTGTCGCGCCATACCGGCCTCGTACCCAGCTGCTGGCCGGTGTCGAGGGGATGATCGAGAATAATCGTCAGATGGGTGATTTGACGACGGTCCAGTTGCTCGAGCGCGCGGATCTACCGGCGAGCGTCGAGATCGCACAGCAGTTGCGATTGCGGCGGGGCGAACTCGTCCAGCGCTCGGTCCGGGTGCGCAGCATCGAGGGTCTGCCTTTTTCCTACGCCATCACCCACCTGCCAATACGCATCGCCCGCCTGATCCGCTCCGAACGGATGTCGAGCCAGCCGCTGATCGATCTTCTCGAATCCGCCGGAATCAAGATCGGGCGAGCCGAGCAGACCATTTCGGCGCGCGCCGCGACCCTTGACGTTGGTCGTGCGCTCCATGTTGAGCCAGGCACTGCGCTGCTCGAATCCGAGCGAGTGGTGTACGACGACGCTGACCGGCCCGTCGAGGCGATCGTGGTGCTCTATCGCCCGGATTTCTACCGTTATGCGGTGGACCTGCGGCGCACCGGAACCGCTCCCGATCGCGTCTGGGCGGCCGGCTCGGTCAGACCAGCCACTGCGGATGCTGTGCCGCCCATGGCTGGGCGCTCTCGTAGGCCGCCGCGACCTGATAAATCAGGGGCTCGTTGAAATGGCGGGCCATGATCTGGAGCGCAATCGGGAGCTTCGGCTCGCTTGCAAAGCCCATCGGCAGGACCAACGCGGGCATCCCCGTCAGATTGCCCAGCCGGGTCATCTTGCCACGCGCCGTTGGCGAGGCGGCCATCAGTTCGTTCATCGACATGGCTGGCGCCTCACGCCCTGGCATCAGGAGCACATCGAATCGGCTGCGCAGCATGGCGTCGACTGCGGCGGTGGTCTCAGCGGCCTTGCGGCGGGCCTCGAGATAGGCGGTCTCACCGCGCTTTTGCCCGCTCAGCAGTCTGTTTCGCAGACCTGCTCCGTAGCGCGCAGCGATTGCCGGGTCAGACAGACGCGCACGATGCTCGAGCCAGGCTTCATGCTCGAGGATGACCGTGCTGTCGGCATGGACCTGGTCACCGCCCTCGAGGTCAAACTCGATCAGCTCGAGACCCAGGTCGCGCAGGCAATCGAGCGCCACCCCGAACGCCTGACTGACAGCGGGCACGTTGTCGCCAGCGGCGATCAGATTGACCGGCACGCCTGCCTTGAGGCCCTTCAGTGGCTGGCCGATCAGGCGGGTGAAGTCGAGCCCGTCCGGGCCGCGACGGCTGTTGGGGTCCAGGGGATCATGGCCTGCGATCGATTGAAGCATCAGCGCATTGTCGCGAACCGTCCGCGTCATCGGGCCGATGTGATCAAGCGCCAGACTGACGGGCACCACACCGTCCTGCGAGACCAGTCCATAGGTTGGTTTCATTCCGACCAGACCGCAAACCGAGCTCGGGTGACGGATCGATCCACCGGTGTCGGTGCCGATCGCGCCGAAGACGAAGCCCGCAGCAACCGAAGCGCCCGAACCGCTCGAGGAGCCACCTGGCGAGTGTTCGAGCGACCAGGGGTTACGCACGGCTGGGATCGGGTCATCCGGTCCGGGTACCCCATAGGCAAATTCCCACAGTCCTACCTTGCCCAGGAGCACGGCGCCCGCCTCAGTAAGCTTGCGGTAGACGGTCGCGTCGCGGTCGGGCACAAAATCGGCCATCGCCTGCGAGTGGCAGGTGGTCCTGATCCCGGCTGTCCAGACGTTGTCCTTGAGTGCCACGGGAATCCCGTGCAACGGGCCTCGATCATGCCCAGCTGCACGCTCACGATCGGCCGCGCGGGCCTGCGCAAGTGCCTGCTCTCGGGTCACCGTGATAAAGGCATGGATCTTCGGGTCGAATCGCTCGATCCGTTCGAGCAGGTGCAGGGTCAGTGCCTCGGCACTGAACTGGCCACGGCGCAGTCCGTCGTTGGCATCGCTCAGGGTCATGAACGGATCGATCTTCACGTGCGTTTCCTCACTGGTTCAGGATGGCGGCCGCGACGGCCACATCGGGTTCACCGCTTCGGGTTCGAAGCATAGTTCAAATCGTCACACGAGGAGCAACTTCCCATGGATCGCAGACATTTCATTCAGTCCGGCGCAGCGACTGGACTCGCACTGGCTGCTCCCAGCAGCTTCGCCCAGGCCGAGCCGCCATCGGCCTGGCCTTCGCGTCCGATCAAGATGGTCGTGGCCTTCGGGCCAGGCGGGTCGACCGATGTCACCGCGCGAGCCATCGTCCCAAAGCTACAGGACGTGCTGGGTCAGCGGATCCTCATCGATAACAAGCCGGGCGCCGGCTCCAACATTGGCAGCGAATACGCGGCGCGCCAGCCAGCCGATGGCTACACGATCTTTCTGGGCACGGTCGCGAACGCGATCAACATGCGGCTCTACAAGAAGCTCAGCTACGACCTGCTGCGCGATTTCGAGGCCGTCACCCTGGTGTCGACTGCGCCAGCCGTTCTGGTGGTCAATCCCAGTGTCCCGGCCAACAGCGTGCAGGAGTTGATTGCACTCACGAAGGCCAACCCGGGTAAGTACAACTATGCGTCCTCTGGGGTCGGGACAACGCCGCATCTCGCTGGCGAAATGTTGAAGGTCCGCTTCGGGCTCGACATCACGCATGTGGCCTACAAGGGAGCCGCACCGGCGCTCACCGATACGATCGGCGGGACTGCAAATATGGGCTTCAAGACGGCGCTGTCGGCCATTCCCAGCATCCAGGCGGGTAAGCTCAAGTGCCTGGCCGTGGCCGCTGACCGGCGGCTCGAGTTGATGCCCGATGTACCGACCATGACCGAGGCTGGAGTGCCTGATTTCTTCATCACCTCGTGGAATGGCCTGTTCGTGCCGACCGGGACCCACCCGGAAATCATCCGTAAGCTGAACGAGGCCTTTGCGCAGGTGCCGCAGGTCGCTTCGATTCGCAAGGCCTTTGCCGATCAGGCGTCTGATGTCCTTGCGAGCAGTCCGCAGGATTTCAGGAAACACGTTGAGGACGAGATCCGGCGCTGGGGCGATGCCATCGACGCGGCTAAGATCTCGCTCTAATCGGCATGGCTCGGTCGCTCAGCGTTCGCTGGCAGGTAGCTGCCCGATCAGCTGAGCGGCCACCGCGATGGCGATCGTTGAGGGCGCCTTGCCACTCAGACCTGCGAGGCCGATCGGCGAGGTCAGCCGCAGGATCTGCTCGTCGCTCACCCCCTCTCGCGAGAGACGGATACGAAAGCAGGTGGCCTTGGTTTCTGAGCCAATGAGCCCCACCCATCTGAATCGTCCGTGGGAGAGCAGGCTCCTCACGATCTGGAAGTCCAGGTCGTGGCTGTGTGTCATGACCAGGTGGAAGGCATCAGGCGGAGCCTCGGGCGCGCGCGAAGCGATGTCCGGGGCACAGGTGCAAGCCACCGATGCGGGCACGACCGGCGGAAAGCCATCGCTGCGTGCATCGAGCCAATGAAGTGCAAACGTGGTGTCCTCGAGGACCCGGACGATGGCCCGGGCGACGTGTCCAGCCCCCCAGAGCCAAAGCGGAACGGCCGCCGAACTCAGGATCTCCTCGAAGCGCGTCGCGCCATCGGCTACGAGGAGTTGCGTCCGAGGTCCTGAGCCTTCCGCCCATGAGTCAAGGCTTCGCTCGACCTCCGCGTTGTCGGCGATCCTGAGGCGCAGGCGAACCGCGCCCCCGGCGTTGAGCCGCGCCAGGGCCTGTCGGATCGCAGCGAGATCTTCGGCCGGTGTGAAGCGGTCAAAGATGAGGCTCACGTGACCGCCACAGCATTGGCCCAGATCGCCGCCGAGCGGCAGACGGGCAAGACTCGCTGCGGGCGTATGCCGGTCACTCAACAGCGATCGCCCTCGCGCGATCGCCTGAAACTCGAGTTGCCCGCCGCCGATCGTTCCGAAGCATCGCTCGCCCGTCACGAGCATGCTGGTTCCGGCTTCGCGCGGGGCCGAGCCCCGTACCTGGGCGACGCTCACCCGAACGGCTTGCCTGCCCTGGCTAAGCAGGGTCTCGAGTTCGGCCAGCCAGTGCATCGGAGTCAGGACGCAGTCGTCTCGCGTAGCACGGCCTCGAGGATCGCCTCGGGCGTGGCTGGCGCTTCGAGGACGATCGGTCGTCGACCAGGCCCGCAGCTTGCGACCGCATCGCGCAAAGCCTGATAAGCAGCAATCGCGAGCATCAGCGGCGGCTCACCGACGGCTTTGGATCGGTAGATGCTGTCTTCTCGATTAGGGTGTTCGGCCAGCAGTTCGATCCGTGCATCAGCGGGCCAGTCCCGAGCGGTGGGGATCTTGTACGTCGAAGGGGCATGGGTCATCAATCGGCCCTGCTCGTTCCACCAGAGCTTTTCACTGGTCAGCCAGCCGATTCCCTGCGCGATCGCCCCCTCGATCTGGCCAATATCGATGGCTGGGTTGAGGGACTGCCCGACGTCGTGCAGCACGTCGAGCCGAAGGACGCGCGACTCCCCCGTCAAGGTATCGATCGCGACTTCACAGACTGCGGCGCCGTAGGCGAAGTAGAAGTACGGACGGCCCGTGTAGGTGAGCGGATCCCAGTGGATCTTGGGTGTGCGGTAAAAACCTGTGGCTGAAAGCGAAAGACGTGCCGCGTGGGCCGCCTTGGTCAATTCCGGGAATGGCAACTCCCGGTCCTGGCCGATCAACACCCTGCCGTTGGCGAACCGGATCGTCGCAGCGTCAACGCCGTGGCGTTCGGCGGCAAAGGCGACGAGCCGCTCGCGGATGATGATCGCAGCCTGCTCGGCTGCCTTGCCGTTGAGATCGGCTCCCGAGGAGGCCGCCGTCGCGGACGTGTTGGGTACTTTGCTGGTGTCTGTTGCGCTCACGCGAACGCGTTCAACGGGCAAGCCCAAGGTTTGAGCGACGACTTGGATGATCTTGATGTGCAGGCCCTGGCCCATCTCTGTGCCGCCATGGTTGACCAGCACGCTGCCATCCGCATAGACGTGCACCAGTGCCCCGGCCTGGTTGTAGAGGAGCGCATTGAACGAGATGCCGAACTTCACCGGCGTGAGCGCGAGTCCGTGCCGGATCGTGCCGGCGCGGGCGTTGAACGCGCTGACCCGCGCACGCCTCGCCTCGTAGTCACTGGTCTTGACGAGTCGCTCGATGATGGTCGGCAACAGGTTGTCCTCGACCCGCATACCGTAGGGCGTGATGTCACGCTCGCCGATCCCATAAAGATTGCGACGGCGTACGACGAGGGGATCGAGGCCCAGGGTACGGGCGATATCGTCGAGCACCGACTCGATGATCATCGTGCCCTGCGGGCCGCCAAAGCCGCGAAAGGCGGTATTGGACACGGTATTCGTGCGGCAGCGGTGCGACACGATCTCGACGTGTTCGAGGAAATAGGCGTTGTCGAGTTGGCAGAGCGCGCGATCGCTGACAGGGCCGGATAGGTCCGCTGAAAAACCGCAGCGTGCGGCCATCATCACCTTGAGCCCGGTGATACGCCCGTCGTGGTCGAAACCCACCTGATAGTCGGCAAGAAATTCGTGGCGCTAGCCGGTGATCGTCATGTCGTCATCGCGGTCCAGCCGCAGCTTGACCGGCCGACCGTCACCTGGTGGGCGGCGAGACCCAGGGCGCGGGCGACGAGGTTCTGGACCTCCGTCGGGTGCTGGGTGGAACTGACGATTCGCATCGAGCCATCGTCCTGGGGCAAGGCGATCGCGATCTGCGACTCGAGGTAAAAATGATCCTGGCCGCCCATTTCGAGCGTGCCGGCCAGCCGGTAGGGGCTCGCCGCGAGCGCTTGTTCGGGTTCGCCGCGTCGCATCGTTGCACTGGGGACCACGAAACTGCCGGCAGCGATGGCGCTGCGCACATCGAAGACGGCGGGTAAGGCCTCACAGTCGATGCGGGCACGGCGGGCGGCCCGCCGCGCCGCTTCGTGCGATGTGGCGGCCACTGCGAATACTGGTTGGCCGACGAATTGGACGAGGCCCGGCGAGAGGATCGGGTCATCGGGCTTGATCGGGCCGCAGAGGTTCTCGCCAGGGATGTCTGCGGCAGTGATGACGCTCACCACGCCGGGAAAGCTCCGGACCCCATCGAGCTCGATGCGTCGAATCCGACCGTGGGCAATTGGTGAGACACCGATCGCCGCATGAAGCGTGTGGGCCGGTAGCGGCAAGTCGTCGGCGTAGTGCGCGCGTCCGCTGACATGAAGGATCGCGCTGTCGTGGGGCAATGGCTGGCCGATGACGGTTTCGGTCGGACTCGTGGTCGTGGCTTGGGCGCTTGCCTCGCTGGTGCGTCGAGTGAACTCGTTCATACGGCTCTCACCTCCTCGATCCGCACTGGCAGGCGGCGCGTTTCGCCGTGCTCGAGCCAGAAGCGTAAAAGGCAGTGCGCAGCTGTACGCAGTCGGTACTGGCGGCTTGCGCGCAGGTCGGTGAGAGGATCGAAGTCAGCCTCGATCTCGGCCATCGCGGCCTCGAACGTTGTCCTTTTGAAGGCTTGGTTGGTGAGCGCCGCCTCGGTTCGCGGCGCGCGAATCGGGGTGGCCGCCATTCCGCCGAAACCGATCCGGGCCGATCGGATGATGCCATCCTCGACGATCAGGGCAATCGCCGCGCAAACAGCGGAGATATCCTGTTCGAAGCGCCGTGAAAGTTTGTAGCAGGAAAGCCGCTCGCCGGGGCGAGGTGCGGGGATCCTGACCGACTGAACGAATTCGCCCGGTTCCAGCGCATTGCGTCGATAGCCCAAGTAGAAGTCTGTGAGTCGACAATGACGCGTTCTCGAGCCTTGCCGCAGGACAAGCGTGGCGTCAAGAGCCAGCAGCCACGGCATGGTGTCTCCGATCGGCGAGCCGTTCGCAACATTGCCACAAAAGGTGCCCGAGTGACGAACCGGCGGTGACGCGAAGCGCAGGGCCAGCTCGGCGAGGGACGGCCAAAGCTTGACTACCTCACGATAGGCATCCTCAAGGCTGGCGGCCGCTCCGATCGTCAATCCCTCCGTGTCGCGCTCGATCACACGAAGTTCGGCCACCTCTCCCAGCCAGATCATTTCGGGCAGTTCGCGCAATTGCTTGTTCGACCAAAGTCCGACGTCAGTTCCGCCGGCGAGCAACAGCGCGTTCGGGCTGTCGGCGAGCGCTTGGGCGAGTGCGTCGAGGCTACGCGGAGCCTGCCAGCCTGCGAGAGTCAGGCTGGGTGACTGCCGCAGCGCCAGGAGCGCGGCCCGTCGATCCGGATCGACGACGGCGTTGCGAGGCCAGACCTTGGGCGTTGGCCTGCCCCCCATCGTGAGTGCTGCGTCGATGATCGGCCGATAGCCGGTGCAGCGGCACAAATTGCCGCTCAGTGCCTCGAGGACCTGCGCGCGGTCAGGCTCGGGGTCTTGGAGCCACAAACCGAACAGGCTCATCACGAAGCCAGGGGTACAGAAACCACACTGCGAGGCGTGAGCCTCCACCATGGCCTGCTGAACGGGGTGCAGGCTGCCGTCGGGCTGGGCAAGGCTCTCGACAGTGACGACCTCTCGGCCATCGACGGTTGCCAGGAAGCGGATACAGGCGTTGATCGGGTGGTAGCGGATCGTGCCGTCCTCGCCCGGCTCGCCCAGGACGACCGTGCAGGCGCCGCAGTCGCCCTCGGCACAGCCTTCTTTGGTCCCGCAACGTCCGAGTCGCTCGCGCAGGCATTGCAGAAGGGTTGTGGTGGGCGTCGGGTCCTCGATCTGGACCCGTTCTCCATCGAGCAGGAATCGGACGGTCTTGCGAGCCTCGGACATCGAATCGCACCTCGGGACGGACGGTGTGCGGATTATGGATCAAGCCCTGCCCGGAGGCGATCAAACTGCGACATATTTCCTCCTTTCAGCCGCAACACCCCGTTTAGTCTCACCGTTCTGTCTGAACGGTCTGGTGCCACGGGAGATTGCCGGGCCGGGCCTCGCGGCCTCGGGAGGGCCCATGTGCGTCAAAGAACCAGCCGACTGGGCGGGCCTTTTGGCCCGCCAAAGTCAGGTATCGGAGCGGGCCCGCTATTTGGTCGATCAATTGTGCGCTTCGCCGCAGGAAGGCCTCACGGACACGATCCGCCTCGCGCTCGCGATGATGGCCGTTCAGGAATCGGAGCAGATGCGACGCCAGATGCAGTGTGACTTCGAGGATCTGCTCGACCTGGCGGCGAGTCAGCCGGCTGGCGAATCGGATCAGCAGACCCGCTGATCAACCGACGCTTGATGCTGCTCGGGCCCGGGATCTTGCCCGGATCGGGCTCGGGAGCCTAGACAGCTCGCACACCCAGGTTCGCCAGGGCCTCGCGCAGCCGATGACGGCCTGACAGGCTTTGTATGCCGGCCACACGGTTGCTCGCCTGCCGACTCCAGTCGATCTGCTTCATGCCCTGATCGGCCTGAAATTCGTTGAGCCGTGTGTTGTACTCGGTGACGGCTGCAGCTTCGGTCGCCAGCGAGTACTGCTCGCGATGAACGATGGTGTTTTGGCGCAGGCGCGGCTTGATGTCTGCCCTGCGGCTGGGGTCGGGCCAGCCGACACAAAGTCCGAACACAGCCATCGAGTCCGGCGGCAGCGCCAATTCTGCGGCGACCTCCTCTGGCTTGTTGCGGATCGCCCCGATGTAGACCGTGCCAAGACCGATCGACTCCGCGGCCACGACGGCGTTTTGGGCCGCGAGCGCCGCATCAATGGCCGCAACCAAGAACATTTCGAGGTATTGATTGCCCTCAGCGGCCTGCCCCGTGGCTTGCGCGACCCGGTCCAGGCGCGATAGATCGGCGATCCAGACCAGGAACAGTGGGCACTGACGGATATGTGGCTGATCGTTGGCCAGCACAGACAAACGTTGTTTCCGACCGGGGTCCTCAACCGCGACCACGCTCCAAGCCTGCAGGTTTGATGACGTCGCGGCTGATTGACCCGCCGCGACCAGCATTTCGAGCGTGCCAGCGGGGAGCGGTTGGTCCAGATACGCTCGCACCGACCGGTGACGCAACAGCGCGTCCAGGACCGGACTGGCCGGCAGACTCGGCAGCCCGGCTGCGGGGCCATAGCGTTCAGCGAGGGCCTGCTCGCGCGGCAGGGTCAGCATCGACGAGGAGACGGCTTCATTCATGAGAGTTCCGGGGTTCGTGCCAGGGAAATAGGAATTGTAGTCCTTCGCCGATGCGCGAGGCTGGGCAATAGCCCTGAGTTGGTCAGGAAGCAGATGGCTCGCTAGCATCCGATCCATGTTCAAAGGAAACAAGTCGTACCTGCCGTCCAAGCCCTGTCAGTGCTGCGGGCGTCCAATGACCTGGCGTAAGGCCTGGGCGGCCAACTGGGAGCAGGTTCGCTATTGCTCCGAGCGTTGCCGCCGTGGCGCCGGCTCAGCTCGCTCGCAGCCCCCGTCGGGCGGGTCGCGGCGATGATTCGCCACCTGGTAGTGGTCCTGGGCGATCAACTTGACCAGGATTCGGCGGCCTTCGACGGTTTTGATCCCGCTCACGATCGGATCTGGATGTGCGAGTCGACCGAGGAATCGGCGAGCACCTGGAGCAGCGTGCAGCGGATCGCCGTCTTCCTTTCGGCGATGCGCCACTTTGCACAGCGCCTGCGCGTGAGCGGCTGGCCGCTCGATTACCGGCAATCGACGGATTCGATCGCGGATTGCCTTGCGCACGATCTCGCACGCCTGCGGCCTGAGCGGGTCGTGCTGGTCGAACCCGGTGAATGGCGAGTTCGCGATGACCTTGCGCGGGTCTGCGCGGCGGCTGGCGTCACCCTCGAAGAGCGAACCGATCGCCATTTTCTGTGTACGCGAGCGCTTTTCCTGCGCCACGCCCAGGGGCGCCGACAGCTGCGCATGGAGTATTTCTACCGCGAGATGCGAGAGCGTCACCGCGTGCTGATGGATGACGCCGAGACGGGCGGTCCAGCCCGACCGGACAGCACCAAGCTCAGTCCCGCGGGCGGTGAGTGGAACTTCGATCACGACAACCGCGAGGCCTTTGGGTCAGGCGGTCCGGTGGGTGTCCCCCCGCCCAAGCGGTTTGCCGTCGATGCGCTGACCCGCGCGGTGATCGAGGACGTTCGTGCCCGTTTTTCGGATCACCCGGGCCAGCTCGATGACTTCGGTTGGCCGGTGACCCGCGAGCAGGCGCTCGAAGCTTTGGCTGATTTCATCGAGCACCGGCTGCCATCCTTTGGTCGGTGGCAGGACGCGATGTGGACGGGTGAGCCCTGGCTCTGGCATGCGCACCTTGCGGCGGCGATGAACCTCAAACTGATCCGGCCTCTCGAAGTGATCCAGGCGGCCGAGACGGAAAGGGCAACACCTTCAACCGCACGTTGAACGGCATGGCGCAAGGGGCGCGCGCCAATCGCGGCGGTTGAGGGCTTCATCCGTCAAATCCTTGGCTGGCGCGAGTATGTCAGGGGCCTTTACTGGCTCAAGATGCCGGAGTATCTGGAGCTGAATGCGCTCGAGGCGAACGAACCGCTGCCCGATTGGTTCTGGACCGGCGACACACCGATGACGTGTTTGCGCGAGTCGATCGGACAGACCCTCCGCCTGGGCTATGCCCACCATATCCAGCGCCTGATGGTCACGGGGCTATATGCCCTCCTGTACGGTGTTGCGCCGAAGGCGGTGCACCGCTGGTACCTGTCGGTCTACGTGGACGCGGTCGAGTGGGTCGAACTACCCAACACGCTCGGCATGAGCCAGTATGCAGATGGCGGCGTCATGGCGAGCAAGCCCTATGCCGCCACCGGCAAGTACATCGAGCGCATGAGTAACTATTGCGAATCCTGTCGGTTCAGACCCGATCGTCGCACGGGCGACGACGCTTGCCCGTTGACCACGCTCTATTGGGATTTCCTGCTGAGGCACGAGGCCCGATTCGCCAATCACCCGCGGATGGCCCTGCAAGTGAAGAACCTCAAGCGGCTGGCTGAGCCCGAGCGCCAGGCGATTCGGGAGCGCGTCGTCGAGCTCCGTCACATGCCCGGAGTCGGGTGTGCCTGAGGGGGCTGGCTCAGACTTCCCGCCCCGGCGAGCTGCCGCGAAAAGCCGCTTGGAGGCAGTCCGACCAGCGGACTACGCGCGGACCCGCAACCATTTGCAGGGTGCGGTGACCCGGCTCTCGCCCTACATCACCCACGGGCTGCTGACGCTCCCAGAGGTCTATCGCGCCGTCGACGGCCGTCACTCCATCGGGGCGCAGCACACGTTCACGTTTGAGCTCGGCTGGCGGGAGTTCTTCCATCATCAGTGGCATCAGCATGGCCGCTCCATCTTCGACTCGCTGCGCGCAGGTCCGCTCCCGGATGCCGCTTACTCGCGCGCGATGCCAGAGGATCTTCTGAGCGCGCAGACCGGCATACCCGTGATTGATCAGGCGGTCACCCAGTTGTATCTCGGGGGCTGGTTGCACAATCACGCGCGAATGTGGCTTGCGTCATATCTCGTGCACTTGCGCCGCGTGCACTGGCGAGTGGGCGCCGACTGGATGTACGGGCACTTGCTGGACGGCGATCTTGCCAGCAATCACCTGTCATGGCAGTGGGTCGCCGCAACCGCAAGCCACAAGCCCTACCTGTTCAATGCGGATAACGTCGCCCGCTACGCGCCGTCGCCCTGGCATAGCGCCGGTACCGTCCTTGACACGGACTACGACACGCTCGAGGCGATCGCACGGGGCGGGGCTCTCCCGGTCGCAAGCGGTTGGAGCGTGCAGCGTGCTGGCATGGGCGAGCCAAGGGTCGCGCCGCCGGTCGCCTGCGAACCCCCTCCCGGACGGTCGGCGGGGCCGCCGATCGTGACCGCACAACCGTCCGATCTCGCGGGCCGCTGGCTCGTCCACCCGTGGAATATCCGTCCTGCGCCTTCTGGACGATCCCCGATCGGCGTCTTGTTCGCCCCCTTTCATCGGCGCTGGCCATGGAGCGAGCGCCGCTGGCGATTCGTGCTCGGAGCGATGAGCGAAGTCTGCGAGCGTATTGTCTGGTGCGAATCGCTGGACGGCGAAGCGCTTGCTGCGAGCGGCTGCCGGACAACGGCCGAGCCCCACCTCGCCGACTGGTTGCCGAGCGCCTGCTGCGAGCCGGCCCCACGCCTTTTTGAATGGCCGCAGCGCGCCTGCCGGTCGTTTTCAGACTTCTGGAACCGCACTCGGCTCGCCAGCACCTGACCTTGCGCACAGGATTCCGCGATCGGCCGAGGGAATCTGTGCCGTACTGGGGGGGCTCAGGCTACGATAACGGTCCTCCTTCGTTTGTGCATGGAAGCTGCCACTATGAAACGCATCCTGCTCTTCGTCCTGACCAACCTGGCGGTCATGCTGGTGCTCAGCGTCGTCGTCTCGGTGCTGGGCCTCAATCGATTCATGTCCAGTCAGGGCCTGAACCTCGGCACGCTGCTCGTGTTCGCCGCGATCATGGGTTTCGGCGGTGCCTTCATTTCCCTGCTGATCAGCAAGCCCATGGCCAAGTGGTCCACGGGTGCCACGGTGATCAATGACTCGCCCGATCCGGGCCATCAGTGGATCGTCCGCACGGTGGCACGCTTCGCGGAAAAATCCGGGATCAGCATGCCGGAGGTGGCGATCTACGACGGCGAGCCCAACGCCTTTGCGACCGGCGCCTTCCGCA
>CAZAVT010000015.1:0-3028 GCA_964488395.1 uncultured Burkholderiaceae bacterium
CGCTCCAGATCTCATCGAGCCTCGAAAAGGCATCGATGGAATGGCTCGGCCGCCACCAGTTGGATCGGTCCGCACGGGCGTAGTCGCCGCCCGGGAGGGTGACAATCGCGGGCACCCGCGCGCCGACCCGATCGAACACCGGCCCGCCGGGCCGCGGTCCGCTCGATCCCGTTGGCGCCTCGACACTCGCGCAACCGGCTCCCAGCAGGCTGACGAGAACGACCCCTGCCAGCCCAGCGAGGGAACGACAACGCCCGGCGGGTTTCATGCGGGGCTTCAATCAGCAAAAAACCGCAGCAACAGCGCGTTGACCCGCTCGGGCACCTCGACCTCGGGCAGATGGCCGTAGCCCTCGAGGATCTCGTGGCGGGCCGAGGGCACAGCCTTGGCGAGAACGTCGGCGTTTCGAGCGCGCGGCGACACTCCATCCTCAGCACCCGAAATCATCATGAACGGCTGTGCCGCGAGGCTCTGGGCAAACTGCGGCGCATAGTAACCAGACAAGGCGCCGAATCGGACAGCCTGCATGAAACCTTCCGGATTGGTGGCTCGTAGGACGTGTTGCACGAGTGCGACGGTTTCGGGGCTCTGGCCCTTGGATCCCAACAGTGCGTTGACCCGTCCGGAGCCAAAGCCGTAGCCGCCACTGGCGATCTGGCGAGTCCGGCCAGCGATGTTCTGCGCTTTCTGTTCCTCGGTCGGCTGTTCGATGCCGATGCTGGTCCCGGTCGTGACGAGCCGGATCACCCGCCCCGGGTGGTGGTGCGTGAAGCACATGGCAACACGCGAGCCGAATGAGTTACCCACCAGATGAAACCGCGTGAGCCCCAACGCCGCGGCGAAGTCTGCCACCGCGTCTGCGTAGTCCTTACAGGTCGGCGTCTCGACGTGCAGCCTGTCGGTGAGCATATAGCCAGGCGCATTCCATCCGATCACCCGATACCGGCTCGACAAGCCGGCGTACTGGAACCGCCAGTGCATCGAGTTGGCCCCGACGCCGTGCAGGAACACCACCGGCGGCGCGTCGGCACGGCCGGCTTCCATGTAGCTGAACCGGTCACCCTTGTAGCGGGCCTTGGACGCAGCCGGGATCTCGGCAAAGCGAAGCTCCGGCAGCGCTGGAGGCTCGGCGGCCGCGGCGCACGGGAAGTGGGGCAGCGCGGCAAGGCCGGCGCTCAGCCCAAGGACGATGAGCGAGCAAGCTTTCATGCGGGTCTCCTCGCGAGGTTTCAGGCGGTAGCGCGCCGCTGATTCGGTGCTCTGTGCCGGGAATCGGCTCGAACAACCCTGGTGCAATTGTAGTTGAGACGCTCGAGCGGCGCGACCACGGTCGGTGGCTGATCGGCACCAGCGGCTTGCCGCGCGCGGGGGCCACTGATACCCTTCTTCGACCTCCGGCCCGGAGCGACGCACGCAGACGTGGGGCCGGGTTCCTCAACACGCCCACGGAGACAAGACGATGTTGCGAACCGCAGTGCTATTGAGCGCCCTCGTCGCGCTCAGCCCCCTGGCCCAGGCACAGAGCCGGGCTCCCATCAAGATCGGATTCGTCAGCACCCTGTCGGGCCCACCGGGCTATCTGGGGCAGGACATCCGCGATGCCTTCCTGCTCGCAATCGAGCAAGGCAATGGCACGCTGGGCGGGGTCCCGGTTCAGTTGCTGGTCGAGGACGATGGTCTCAAGCCGGCTCAGGGCAAGCAGATCGTTGAGCGCTTCCTGAAAACCGAGCGGGTCAAGATCGTCACCGGCGTGGTGTTCTCGAACGTGTCGGTGGCGATCGTGCCTGACGTGGTCGACTCCGGTGCCCTCTTTCTGAGCCCCAATGCCGGCCCGTCGAATTTTGCGGGCAAGGAGTGCCATCGCAATTACTTCGTCTACTCCTGGCAGAACGACGCACTGCACGAGAGCGCTGGTGCACTGGCGAACAAGCTCGGTTTCAAGAACGCCTTCGCGCTCGCCGCCAACTACCAGGCCGGCAAGGACGCCGTGGCCGGCTTCAAGCGCATGTTTCAGGGCACCGTGGTCCAGGAGGTCTACACCCGAATGGATCAGACCGACTTCTCCGCCGAGATGGCGCGCATCCGCGCGGCCAAGCCCGATGTGGTCTATCAGTTCCACCCGGGCGGCACGGGGATCGCGTTCCTGAAACAGTATGCGCAGGCGGGCCTGATGGGGTCGGTTCCGATGGTGGGTGCCGAGCCCACGCTTGATGCCGCCACGCTGCGGGCCGTCGGTGACACCGCGCTGGGCCTCAATATCGGCGCCAAGTGGAACGCTGATTTCGATAACCCGGAAAGCAAGGCCTTCGTCGAGGCCTTCCAGAAGAAATACAACCGCGTCCCGAGCTTCTATGCGGGTCAGGGCTGGGATACCGCTCAGGCACTGGCGGCGGCCCTCAAGGTGGTCGGCAGTGACGATGTCGACAAGCTGCGCGCTGAATTGCGCAAAGCCAGCTTCAAGTCGATCCGCGGTCCGTTCGCGTTCGGACCGAACCAGCATCCGATCCAGGACTGGTACCACGTCCGTCCCGAGAAAGCGGCCGATGGGACACTCGCGCTGAAGACGGTCGGCAAGATGCTCGACCAGCATGGCGACTCGTTCTCGAAGGACTGCAAGCTCTGAGGCCTGCGCCGGGCCAGTGGTGATCCCACTCGTCCGGCCCCTCACCCACCCGCTTCACGATGTTCAATCTGATCGTCGAGCAGACCGTCAACGGCTCTATGCCCGCGACCATCTCGATCAGGTGCTCGCAACATTTGGCCTGTCGCTCTGCATGAACGAGCTCTTTTCGATGGTCTTCGGTCAGCGGCCACTGTATGTCGAGATTCCACCGCTTCTCGCGGGATCAATCGAATTGGTGCCAGGCGTGCCCTACCCGATCTATCGGCTGGCGATTATCGTGGTGGGACTCGCAGTGGGTCTGGGCCTCTACGCGCTGATCTCGCACACCCGGGTCGGCATGCTGGTACGGGCGGGCTCCACCCATCGTGAGATCGTCCGCGCGCTGGGTGTCAATATCCGGCTGCT
>CAZAVT010000015.1:3038-17128 GCA_964488395.1 uncultured Burkholderiaceae bacterium
CTCGCTGGTCTGATGGCCGGCCCGGTCTATACCGTGCAGGTCGGCATGGGCGAGCAAATCCTGATTCTCACGTTCGTCGTGGTCGTGATCGGTGGACTGGGATCGGTCCGGGGCGCGTTCGTGGCCTCAATGCTGGTCGGGCTGATCGACACCGCCTTGCGGGCTCTGGTGCCGCCCTGGCTCAAGACCTTCATGGAGGCCTCGGCAGCAGACGCCCTGGGCGGCGGCCTGTCGTCGCTGGGCATCTACCTGCTGATGGCGGTCGTGCTGCTGATCCGGCCTCGTGGCCTGCTACCCGCCCATGGCTGAACACCCCGCCACGCATCGAGCGAGAGGTCCGCGTCAAGGGGTCATCGTCCTGGCCGCCTTGGTGGTCGTGCTTGCTTTCCTCTTGCTGCCTGGCCTCGTCAAGAGCCTCGGCGACCCGGCCTGGGTCTCGCTCTTCACGCGGATGATGATCTATTCCATCGCCGCCATCAGCCTCAATCTGGTCCTCGGCTATGGCGGCATGGCCTGCTTCGGTCATGCCGCCTTCTTCGGGATCGGCGGCTACACCGTGGCGGTCCTGTTCAAGCATGCCCAAATGGGCGAGCCACTCTGGGGCCTAGTTCCAGGAACGACCAGCCTGTTGATCACGCTGCCAGCCGCGATGGCGATGGGCGGTCTACTGGCCCTGGTGATCGGCGCTCTGTCGCTACGCACGTCAGGGGTACAGTTCCTGATGATCACGCTGGCTTTCGCGCAGATGCTGTTCTTCCTCTTCTCATCGATCAGCCTCTACGGCGGCAGCGACGGGATGACAGTGCGGCGTCGCAATGACCTTCCGGGGCTCGACCTGCGCGACGATACCGTGTTTTATTACCTCGTCTTCGTCATCCTGCTGCTCACTCTCTGGGTCAGTCGTCGATTAACCCGTTCGCCCTTTGGTCTCACGCTTGCGGGCATCCGTCAGAACGAGCGGCGGGTGCTTGCCTTGGGCCTCAATCCCTATCGGTACAAGCTTGCAGCCTTTGTGATCGGCGGCATGGGCGGAGCACTGGCTGGCGCACTGATGGTCAATCAGGGCCGATTCGTCACCCCCGATATGCTGGCATGGACCAAGTCGGGCGAATTCATGGTAATGGTCATCCTCGGCGGCTCGGGCACCCTGCTGGGGCCGATTCTGGGGGCCTTCACGCTGACCGGGCTCGAGGATCTGCTTGGGCGGGTACCCGGGTTCAGCGAACACCGCATGTTCGCGATTGGACTGATCCTGATCCTGGTCGTGCTGTTCGCACGGGGCGGACTCCAAGGATGGTTGAAGCGGCTGGTCAATGCGCCCAACGCCCGAAGCCACGGAGATCAACCGTGAGCGCCATGCGCCTGTGCGCGCGTGGCCTGGTCAAGCGATTTGGGGGCTTGCTTGCAACCGACAATGTCTCTGTTGACGTCAGCGATGATGAGATCCACGCGCTGATCGGCCCCAACGGCGCCGGCAAGACCACGCTCATCGCACAACTCACCGGCGAGCTGGCCTCCGATGACGGGCAGGTGCTGCTTGATGGTGTGGCGATCACCGACCTCGATGCCGCTGCGCGGGTTCGCCGGGGCATCGTGCGGACCTTTCAGATCACCCAGCTGTTCGGCGAGCAAACAGTGGCCGAACATCTGGTTCTTGCGCTCCTCGCGCGGGAGCGGACGAGCTCACGACTTTGGCGCGCCGTTGCCTTGCATCAGGCGGTCCAGGACGAAGCGGCAGAACGCCTCGGCGCCGCAGGCCTGAGCGCCATCAGCCGACTGCCGGTGGCGGAAATCTCCCACGGTCAACGCAAACAACTGGAGCTCGCGATCGCCCTGTCGTTGCGACCCCGCGTGCTGCTCCTCGATGAGCCGATGGCCGGGCTCGGCCCAGCCGAGAGTGTCGCCATGACCGAGCGGCTGCGAGCGCTGCGCGGGCAGGTTCCGATGCTCTTGATCGAGCACGATATGGATGCGGTGTTTGCACTGGCCGACCGGGTGAGTGTGCTGGTCTCCGGCGCCTGCATCGCGTCCGGTCCGTCCGATGCGATTCGTCATGATCCGCTCGTGCGGCAGGCCTACCTCGGAGCGGGCGATGACTGACGGGCATGATTCGGCAACGCCGAACGGACGATCGATCCGATGCTGACCATCGAGGCCCTGCAGTCCGGCTATGGCGCGACGCCCGTTCTGTTTGACGTCAACCTGACCATTGAAGCCGGCCAGGTCGTCTCGCTTCTGGGCCGTAATGGCATGGGCAAGACCACCACCATCCGCACGGTCATGGGGTTGCTGGACACGAGAGGGGGCCGCATTCAGTTCGAGGGTCGCGACCTGCGGGGTCGGCCACCCGAGGCGATCGCACGCATGGGCATCGGTCTCGTTCCAGAAGGGCGTCAGGTCTTTCCGACGCTGACCGTTCGCGAAAACCTGATCGCCACCTCCCGCCCAGGGCACTGGACGCTTGCCCGGGTCTGCGAGTTGTTCCCGATTCTCGAGGAGCGCCGCGCACAGTCGGCGGCAACGCTCTCTGGAGGCGAGCAACAGATGCTCGCGATCGGGCGTGCCCTCATGACCAATCCCAGGCTGCTGGTCCTCGACGAAGCCACCGAAGGACTGGCGCCCATGATCCGCCGTGAGATCTGGCATTGCCTTCGTCGGCTCAAGCAGAACGGGCAGGCGATCCTGATCGTCGACAAGAACCTGCACGTTCTCCAGACGCTCGCAGACCGGCATGTCATCCTGCAAAAGGGCGTGACCGCCTGGAGCGGCGACTCGTTATCCCTGGCGAGCGACTCGGCGACTGTCGAATCGTTACTCGGGGTATGAACCACCCACCTTCGATTGGAAGATGAAGTCATGAGCACAGCCGGCCCACTCGCCCCGTCCCGAGCCAACTACCCTCATTGCCGCCGGGCGGGCGACTTCATCTACGTCTCGGGCCTGTCGTCCCGTCGCCCCGACAACAGCTTCGCGGGCGCCTCGATGAGCGCCTCAGGAGACATGCACTTCGACATCGGTGAACAGACTGACGCGGTGATCCAAAACATCCGACGGGTGCTCCAGTCCGAGGGCGCTGACCTCGAGCATCTCGTCGAGGTCACGACCTTTCTCGTGAATATGGCCGACTTTCCGGGCTATAACGCGGTCTACAACCGTTACTTCGATGCCCGGACCGGCCCAGCGCGAACCACCGTGGCGGTCCACCAGCTGCCACACCCGCTGATCCGGATCGAAATCCGCGCGGTCGCCTACTGCCCCAGGGCTCGCTGAGCCGAGTGCCGTCGGTGCATTCAGCCCGTCGGCTGCCTGACGAGTGCAGATCCCATGACGAGCTGCTCATGCCAATGCTGCACCTTCGCGCCCGGATGAACCTCGCCACAGCGCGCGCAGGTTCGCTCAAGCTCGCTCGACTCGTTGAATTGCCGGTAGGTGAGCGGCAGGTCGACGACAATATCGGCCAGCTGAACATCGATCCGTCGGACGAGCCCACCACAATGGGCGCAATACCACTCAAACGCATCCAGCACCCCGGCGGGTCGTGGCAGCTCGATGACGGTGCAGAGGCTGCCGGGTTCTGGTCGTTGCGGCGAGTGACGCACATGCGCGGGCAACAAGAACACGTCACCCTCGCACAATTCGATGCGCTCGATCCGGCCCCGATCGGCAATCAGCAGGTAGGCATTACCGCGGAATTGGTGGAAGTATTCCTCAAACGGGTCATCGTGAAAGTCGGTACGGGCATTGGGACCGCCAACCACGGTGACGATGAGATCAGCGTCTTTCCAAATCTGCTGATTACCCACCGGTGGCTTCAGCCGATCGGCATGTTCCTCGAGCCAGCGATTGAAGTTGATCGGTCGTCTCATCGGCGCACTCTCCTCTACGGACGGGCTATGCCTCGAAGTGTGGCGCACAACGCGCCGCCAGTCGAGCGGCAATGACTCCGCCAGCTGACCGGGCAAAGCGGCGAGAAGACGCTCGCCTGATCCGTGGCGCCGGACGCTTCATCGATGACCTGTGGCGTCCCGGCGTGCTGCATGCCGCAATCGTCAGAAGCCCGATCGCCTGTGGCCGGCTGATCGGGCTGCGGGCCCCGGTCCTGCCGGCAAACACCTATCTGCTCGGGCCTGAGCTGCTTGGCCAGTTCCGGATGCCTGCTCCCAATCCGGTGCTGCCCCTTGCTGCGCCCGCCGGTGCTGAGTTGCTGATCGGCGGTCAAGAACTCCGCTATGTCGGCCAACCCCTCGCGCTCGTGCTCGGCGCCGACCCGGTGCTCGCGCGATCTCTGGCCGATGCCGTCGAGCTCGACTACGAAGCACTTGAGCCCATCGGCGATTTCGATCCGCGTGCCGGGCTGGTGACCGAAGTTCGCTTCGGCAAGCCGCGCCCCGCCGAGCCCGCACCGGCCGGCTCATCCGACGGGGTGACGAGTCAGATCGACCTATCCAATCCGCGAGTGGCCGCTGCGAGTCTCGAGACCCGAGCGATCCTCGCGCAGTGGGATCCCCACGCAGTGCAGCTCCTGGTGCATCTCCCGAGCCAATCACCCTCGAGGGCCCGGCAGGATCTGGCCCGCACCCTGGGGATCGAGGAATCGAGGGTCCGCGTGTTGACGCCTGACGTCGGTGGCGCCTTCGGCGCCAAGGCCTCGGTCCTGCCCGAAGAGCTGATGGTCGCGCTTGCCGCGAGGGCGGTTGGTCGCGCCATCCTCTGGCGCGCCAGCCGCCTGGAGGAATTTGTCGCGGGCATGCACGGACGCGCCAGTCGATTGAAGGGCGAGTTACGCGCTGCGCCGTGCGGTCGCCTGGTCCACCTGCGGGCCCAGCTCGATTTCTCGCTGGGTGCATGGCTGCCCTTCTCAGCCCTGGTGCCCATGCGCAACGCGGCAAGGATCCTGCCCGGGCCCTACCAGCTGGAATCGGTTGACATCTCAGGAAAGGCCTGGCGCTCCAATGCGGCACCGGTGAACATCTATCGTGGTGCGGGCCGCCCTGAAGCTGCGCTGCTCATCGAAACACTGATCGATCGAATCGCACGGCGGATGGCCCTCGACCCCGTCGAGCTCAGGCGGCGCAACCTGATTCAACCCGTCGACATGCCCTGGTCGAGCCCCACCGGCGAACGGCTCGACTCAGGCGACTACCCGGCGCTTCTCGACACCGCCTGCCAACGCTTCGGCTACGACGCCGAGCGGGTCGAACAGGCGCGTCGTCGCACTGAGGGCGAATGGGTCGGTATCGGGGTCGCAATGTACGTCGAGCCCTGCGGACAAGGCTTCGAGACCGCGCGGGTAAACCGCGATTCCGATGGCCGTATCAGGATCTTCAGCCCCTCGCCCGCTCAGGGCCAGGGCCATGAGACGAGCTACGCCGAGATCGCCTGGCGGGAGCTCTCGCCGCAATTGGGCTGCCGCCTCGAAGACATCGAGGTCGTGCTGGGAGACACGGCACAGTGCCCGGCGGGTATCGGCAGCCTTGCAAGCCGTAGCATCGCGATTGGCGGGAGCGCCATTGTTCTCGCCTGCCGTCAGCTGCTCGAACAGTGGCGCGCGCTGGCGCCCCAAGCGCGCGATCAGACGCCCCTCTGCGCCGATGCCCGGTTCGATGCCGAAGAAGCCTGGGCCAGCGGCTGCGTGATGGTCCGAATGTCAATCGACGGCGCGACCGGCGAACCCCGGGTTGAACGGATCGTCTGGGCCGACGATGCCGGACGAGTGATCAGCCCGGAGATCGCCCACGGGCAGCTCCTGGGTGGGCTCGCCCAGGGCTTCGGTCAGGCAATGCTCGAGCGCCTGAGTTACGATGCCGCTGGCCAGCTGACGGGAGCAAGCCTGCTCGACTATGCGGTCCCGCGGGCTGGGCAGCTCCCCGATCCGATCGACATCGTGAGCCTCTGTCACCCGAGCCCGAACAATCCGCTTGGCGCGAAGGGCGTGGGCGAGGCCGGTTGCATCGGAGTGCCTGCTGCGTTGATGAATGCCGCATTGGACGCACTCTCGCCCCTGGGCGAGACGGCCCTCCATTTTCCACTGACCGCCGAATCGCTTTGGCGGATCATCAAAGACTCACCAGGGAAACCGCCGTCATGAAATATCGCCGTCAGGACGCGAAGCACTATGCGAAGCAGCACTTCAATGGACTGTGGGCCGCAGTGTTCACGCCCTTTGATGCCCAGCTGCGAGTCGACGAGGAGGCGTTTCGAGCCAATCTGGACCACTGGATCAGGACCCTCAAGCTTGGCGGTCTTTTCCTCGGCGGCAAGCAAGCCGAGTACTTTTCCTTATCGATCGCGGAGCGAAAACGCCAGTTCCTCCTGGGCGTCCAGGCAGCCGAAGCCGCTGGTGAACGCAGCGGTGCCGGCAGGGCAGGCATCATCACCTCCTGCAGCGATACCCAGCTCGACACGGTCCTCGAGCTGGCCCGGTACTCGCAGAATATCGGGGCCGACTACGTGATTGTTCACAGCCCGGTCCTGCATTTCGGGGCTGACACCGATGAAACGATCTACGAGTACTACCGCTACCTCAGCGAGCAACTGGAGATCGGGATCGCGTTGTGGAACCACCCCGACTGCGGCTATACGATGAGCCCGGAGCTCTGC
The DNA here is from genome assembly GCA_964488395.1 of uncultured Burkholderiaceae bacterium. Taxonomy (GTDB): domain Bacteria; phylum Pseudomonadota; class Gammaproteobacteria; order Burkholderiales; family Burkholderiaceae_E; genus SYIM01. The sequence goes on from CAZAVT010000015.1 coordinate 9,639, forward strand.
GCCCGAATCGCCGACCTGCCCAATATCGTCGCGATCAAGTACAGCACCGATCGCGAGCGTTGCCGCCGGCTCACCGAACTCGCGGGTGACCGGATTCAGGTCAGTAACCCCGATGAGGAACACTGGCTGGACAACATCGTCGAACTCGGCTGGCGGCTCTACCTGTGCTCGACCCCGCCGTTCCTGCTACAGACCGCGGTCGATCAACGGATCAACGAATACACTCAGCTCGCCTTCGCTGGCGAACTGGAGGCCGCGCGCAGGGTCCGCGACAGCCTGCAACCCGCCCGCGACGCGTATCGGAACAGCCGGCCTCGCGGTAAGCCTCAAGCGCATGGCAAAGCGTGGCTCGACGGCCTGGGGCAGCACGGAGGACCTGTCAGACGCCCCCTCCTGCCGATGAACGACGCCGAACTGCGCGCGGTCCGCGAGGCCATCGAGCAGAGCGGTCTACGGCTCGCCTGAAGACGCTCAAAACTTCGAGAAGTCGGGCTTACGCCGCTCGGTGAATGCGGCAAACGCCTCGATGGCTGCTGGTTCTCGAAGCATCCTTCGAAAGCTCACGGACTCGGCCGCCATGGACTCGGCGATCGGCCCGGCTAATGCAGCCTTCATCAGCCGTTTGGTCTCAATCAGCGCGGTGAGAGGCTTGATCGCGAGGGACTGTGCAACAGCCATCGCCTGATCGAGGACCTGAGCGGGCTCGAATACTCGATTCACAAGCCCCCACTGCAGGGCCTCGGCCGCGCGAAAACTCTCGCCCGCGAGCAGCGCCTGCGCCGCGCGTTGCCAGCCAAAGCGCTGCGCGACGAGGAGGCTCGAGGCTGCTTCCGGGCATAGCCCCAGATTGACAAAGGGCATGGAGAACAAGGCATTTTCGCCCGCATAGACGAGATCGCAATGGAGCAGCAAGGTCGTACCGATCCCGACAGCAGGTCCGCACACTGCGGCCACGATCGGTTTGGGAAACGCGGCGATGGCCCTCAGGAAACGGAACACGGGCGAGTCTTCGCCGGACGGCGGACTGTTGAGAAAGTCGCCGATGTCATTGCCCGCCGAAAAGATCGTTGGATCGCCGTGGATCAGCACGCAGCGGGTCTCGGACGCCTGCGCTGCCGCTTCGAGCGTCGCGGCGAGCTGCGCGTACATCGCTGCGGTGATGGAGTTCTTCTTACTCAGGCGGTTGAAGGCGAGCACGGTGATCGCCGCCTCTTGTCGCACCAGGATATCGCTCATCGCCATGCGTCCTCTCAAGAGCGGGTTCAATTGAAATGAAGGCCGAGTTCATCGGCCTGAATCTGCAGGGCCAGGTAGCGCGAGAACGCACGGCAAAGGGAAAAGGGGCCGCCGGTAAACCACAAGCCCGTCTGCCCGGTTCGGGTCCACATGCTTGCGAGTTCCTGGGTCTCCGGATCGAAGCCCCAGATCTGGCCCACCCGGTCGGCCACGTCCGCCCCGAACCATTGTCTGACCGTGTGCTCATGACCGAGGTAGCCCGTCGCAAGCACGATCAGATCGGCGCAGAGCGTCCGCCCGTCCTTGAGCCGGGCCCCCCGCTCGGTGAAAGACTCGATCTCATCGTACTGGACCAAACCGACCTCGCCGCGCGCGATCAGGTCCGAGCAACCGACATTGAAGTAATAGCCACCACCGCGGGTCCGAAACAGATAGGGCCAGCCGGTGCCGTCGACCCCGGAACTCAATCTGAATCCAACCTTTCTGAGCGCGTCAAGGAGCGGCGCGTCAAGCGCTTCCGCCTGTCGGGTCAACTGGCGATGCGATTCGAGCATCACCGCCTTCGGAATCGAGCTCAGGATCAGGTCACGGTCCTCGAGCGACGGGCCATCGCCCAGGAACAGGGCGTCATAGAGCTGTGCACTGGGCTCGACCTGGATGACGACCGTCGGGCTGCGCTGGATCATGGTGGCGCGCGCACCGTGGCCATGAAGGTCCTGCGCAACATCATGAGCGCTGGTCCCGCTGCCCAGGATCAGCACGTTCCGACCACGCCAGGCACTCCCTTCGCGGAATTCGCTGGTATGCATCACGGAGCCGGCGAATCGTTCCAGGGTCGGCACCTCGGGCCGACTGGGTACGCCGCTGACCCCGGTCGCCATCACGATATGACGGGGGCGTAGGGTCCGCACACTGCCATCGGCAAGCCTGACACGAGCCAGCCAATGGTGGTCGGAGGGGTCGCGTTGCGCCCCCTCGAAATCCGTCTCGGTCCAGAACGGGATGTCCATGCTGTCGACATAGGTCTCAAGCCAGTTGGCGACCCGGTCCTTCGGGAGATAAGGCTGCCAGGTGGACGGAAACGGCAAATACGGCAGGTGGTTGCTGTGAAAGGTGTTGTGCAGTCGAAGCGCCCGGTAGCGTAGGCGCCAGTTGTCGCCGATCCGTTTTTCGCGATCGATCACCAGGGCCTCGACACCCAGCTGCCCCAGTCGAGCAGCCACCGACAGGCCACCATGACCCCCACCGACCACGAGAACCGCAGGCTCCCGATCCTCGAAGCGCTGCTGCGCCTGACGGCGCTCAAACCAGCTGGGGCCGTTGAAATGTCGCTCGTAGACCGGTTCCTGTTTCGCGGCACATACGCTCGCCTCGTCGTGTCCGTCGATGGCCTGCAGGGCCGTGTGAAGCGTCCATGCCGCCGCGGCACCCTCGACCGGGATCCGTACGACGCCCGCACACTTGCCCAGCCGGGTTCGAAACCGAAGGATGGCCTCGATGGTAGACACGCCAGCCCGTTCGACCACCCGGGGAGGACAACGATCGGGATCAAGCTCAAAAGCGATCGGCTGAACGCGCCGGGCCGCCCCAAGAAACGCCTCGCAGAGCGCCTCGCGGCCGCTCACCGTGCGCAGCTCGCCGGTGAGCGCGACCGCATCGCGCCAATGGCTGTCGGCGAGAAACAAGCGCCGCAGGGACGGTGAGTCCGCATGGGACAGAGCCAGGTTGAAGGCACCCAGCCAGTCCATCAGCCTGCGGCCAGATTGGGGATCGAGCGTCAAACCGGAACTCCCGAGTCGGCGATCAAGGGCCGCTGAACCATAACTGAGACCGCTGCGAAGGGCAAACGCTCGGACCCCGATAAAAGCAACAGTCTGTAATCCCTCATTGGCACGAGCCGCCGGTCCAGGGTATAAAAATCGTTTGCCCAGATGCCCGGATCCTCCATGAGCGCCCCAGAAGACCGACCCCGCCGCGCCCGACGGGGTCGTTTGACCGCCTTTCTTTTTCTGCTTGTGCTCGCGACAGCCGCCTGCGCCTGGTGGTGGAGCCAACGGGTCACGCCGTCCGGTCAGACGACCGAGGGTTCGGCACCGGCCGCCACTGCGACCGCGCCTGGATCGGGATCCGGTGGCGGGCCGCGACGATTCACTGGCGCCAATCGAGCCCAACCGGTCTCGGCCGGCAGGATCGAGCGACGGGATCTGCAGGTGATCCAGCCCGCGATCGGGACGATCAGTGCCCTCAATACCGCCGTGGTGCGGCCTCGGGTCGACGCAGAGTTACGCACCATCCATTTCACCGAAGGGCAGACGGTCAGGGCTGGACAACTGCTCGCCGAGCTCGATCCACGTGCCTTCGAGGTCCAGCTCGCGCAGGCCGAGGGCCAGCTGGCCCGCGATCAAGCGCAGCTCGCCAACGCCCGCAACGATCTGGTCCGCTACCAGGATCTGGCCGCGCGGGATGCGATCGCCCGCCAGCAATTGGACACTCAGGCGGCCCTCGTGAAGCAGCTCGCTGCGGCGATCCAGATCGGCGAGGCGGCGGTGGACAACGCCCGCCTCATGCTTTCTTACACCCGGATCACCGCACCGATCGCGGGCCAGGTGGGCCTGCGCCAAGCGGACCTTGGTAATGTGGTGCGCGCAGGCGATCCCAACGGGATCGTGGTGATCACTCAGACCCAACCGATCAGCGTGGTGTTTTCGGTGCCGGAGTCGGTGCTGCCCAGGCTGCGCGCACGACTCGCTGGCAAGGAAAGGCCGCGGGTCGAGGCCTGGGACCGGGAGTTGCGCACCCGGCTGGCGGACGGCGAGATCGTGAGCACCGACAATGCGATCGATACGGCCACCGGGACGATCCGCGTGAAGGCCAGCTTCGACAATCGGGACGGCGCGCTTTTCCCGAACCAATTCGTCAATATCCGCCTGCAGCTAGATCTCCTACGTCAGGCCCTGGCGGCGCCGGTCACCGCGATCCAGCGCGGCGCAACGGGTGCTTTTGTCTATTTGATCGATGGCGAGGGTCTGGTGTCGACACGCCCGGTGCAGGTGAACGTGCGCGATGGCGATTGGGTGGGCATCGAGGGTGACCTTCGCCCCGGGGACCGGGTCGTGACCGATGGGGCGGATCGCCTGCGCCAGGGCGCTCGCGTCGAGGTGATCACGCCACGTGTGAACGGGCGCCCCGCGCCTGCGGCTGGATCGGGCGCGGGCGTCAACACGCCCCCCGGTGCCACAGCCTCGACCACCGGCACCCAGGACCTGCCCCCGTGGTTCGATCGTCTGCCCGCCGAGGTGCAGCAGCGCTACCTAAAGATGACGCCTGAGGAGCGGGCCGAGTTCGCACGCCGGATGCGGGAACGTCAGCAGCAGCAGCAGGCGCGTCCGGCGCAATGAATCTGTCGCGGATCTTCATCGTCCGGCCAGTCGCGACCTCGCTCCTGATGGTCGCCGTTCTGATCGCCGGGGCATTGGGCTGGCGAATCCTACCGGTATCGTCGCTGCCCGAGGTGGACTATCCGACCATCCAGGTCACCACCCTCTATCCGGGTGCCGGACCCGAGGTCATGGCGTCGGCGGTCACTGCGCCACTTGAGCGTCAGTTTGGCCAGATGCCCGGGCTCGATCAGATGTCCTCGGTGAGCTCGGGCGGCGCATCGGTGATCACGCTACGTTTTGCCCTGTCATTGCGCCTCGATGTCGCCGAGCAGCAGGTCCAGGCCGCCATCAACGCAGGAAGCAATCTGCTGCCGGCGGACTTACCGATGCCGCCGATCTACCGCAAGTTCAATCCCGCCGACGCGCCCATCCTAACGGTGGCCGTGAGTTCACCCTCGCTGCCCCTCGTCAGGGTCAACGACCTCGTCGAGAATCGCCTCGCGCCGCGCCTTGCCCAGGTAAGTGGCGTCGGACTGGTCGCAGTGAGCGGCGGACAGCGCCCGGCCATCCGGATCCAGGTCAACCCAAGCGCGCTGGCCGCAGCGCGCCTGTCGCTCGAGGACCTGCGCCTCATCACCAATGCGGCCAACCTCAATCAGGCCAAGGGCAGCTTTGACGGCCCCGCGCAGGCCTCGACCATCGACGCCAACGACCAGTTGCGTTCAGCCGAGGAGTACGCAAACCTGATTATCGCGTGGCGTAATGGTCGGCCCATCCGCCTGTCCGATGTCGCACAAGTCGTCGAGGATGCGGAAAATCTGCGCCTCGCGGCGTGGGCCGATCGGGTCCCGGCAGTGATCCTCAATATCCACCGCCAGCCTGGCGCGAACGTCATCGGCACGGCCGATCGAGTCCGCGCGCTGCTGCCGCGGCTGGAGGCAACGCTGCCCGCCTCGCTCGACCTCAAGCTGATGACCGACCGCACGGTGACCATCCGGGCGTCAGTGCGCGACGTGCAGGTCGAGTTGCTCTTTGCGGTCGCACTGGTCGTCGCCGTGATCTTCGTTTTCCTTGGCAGCGCACGCGCCACGCTGATCCCGAGCATTGCCGTGCCCGTCTCGCTGATCGGCAGCTTTGCCGTCATGCACCTAGCGGGTTTCTCGATCAACAACCTGACCCTGATGGCGCTCACGATCGCAACGGGCTTCGTCGTCGACGATGCCATCGTGATGATCGAAAACATCGCTCGCCATGCCGAGGAAGGCAAACCCCCACTGCAGGCTGCCCTTGACGGCTCGCGGGAGATTGGATTCACCATCATCTCGCTCACGATCTCACTCATCGCGGTGCTGATCCCCCTGCTCTTCATGCGCGACGTGGTGGGTCGACTGTTCCACGAGTTCGCGGTCACAATGGCGGTGGCAATCCTGATCTCGGCCGTCGTCTCGCTCACCCTCACGCCGATGCTCTGCGCCCGCTGGCTGAAGGTCGTCCCGCCGACGACCGGCGCATCGCCCAAGCCGCACGGTCCGATGAGCCGCCGGCTGCTCGAGCAGGTGATCGAATTCTACGGCCGCAGCCTGAGCCGGGTGCTGGCTCGGGATCGGCTGACCTTGCTGCTCTTTTCAGGGACCCTGGCCGCGACCGTCTTCCTTTACATCGTGCTGCCCAAGGGCTTTTTCCCGCAGCAGGACACGGGCCTCATCCAGGCGGTCACCGAGGCGCGACAGTCGAGTTCGTTTCAGGCGATGGCCGAACGCCAGCAGGCCCTTGCCGAACGCCTGCTGCAGGATCCTGCCGTCGAGAGCCTCACGTCCTTCATCGGCGTGGACGGCGCCAACCCCACCCTCAACACCGGTCGACTACTGATCAACCTGAAGCCGCGCGAGCAACGGCGTAACCTGACGATCGGCCAGATCAGCCGCAGGCTTGCTGACGCAGCCTTCGAGGTGCCAGGCATCACGCTGCACCTGCAACCGGTACAAGAGCTCACCCTGGAAGAGCGTCTGTCACGCACCCAATACCAATTGCTGCTCGGTTCGCCGGATGCCGGGCAACTGTTCAGGGCCGCGGGCGACCTGCTGGAGCGCATGCGAGAGGAACCGGCGCTCGCCGACGTAGCGTCCGACCTCCTGGAGCAGGGGCTGCTCGCACACGTCGAAATCGACCGCGAGGCGGCTGCACGGCTCGGCGTGAGCGTGGCTGCGATCAGCAACACGCTCTACAACGCCTTCGGCCAGCGGCTTGTGTCGACGGTCTTCACCCAGTCCAATCAGTACCGGGTCGTCCTCGAGATCGCACCCCAGTTCCGGCAGGGACTGAGCGCGCTCACAAGCCTCTACGTCCCAGGAAGCGCCGGCGCACAGATTCCGCTCAATGCCATCGCGCGGATCGTCGAGCGGCCTGGCCTACTCGCGATCCAGCATGTGGGGCAATTCCCAGCCGTCACTCTGTCCTTCAATACCGCGTCAGGGTCATCGCTGGGCGACGCCGTCGCGGCGATCGATTCGATCCGCGAGCGCATGGACTGGCCCACTGCGGTCGATCTGCGCTTTCAGGGTGCGGCCCTGGCGTTCCAGGACTCGCTTCGGGATACGCTGCTCCTCGTGCTGGCCGCAATCGTCACCATGTACATCGTACTGGGCGTGCTTTACGAGAGCTTCATTCACCCGCTGACCATCCTCTCGACCCTGCCATCGGCCACGTTGGGAGCCCTGCTCGCGCTCCTGCTATGGCCAGCCGAGCTCGACCTGATCGCAGTCATCGGCATCATCCTCTTGATCGGCATTGTCAAGAAGAACGGCATCATGATGGTCGACTTCGCACTCGCCGCGCAGAGAGAGCGCGGTCTCTCGCCACAAGCCGCCATCCATG
>CAZAVT010000015.1:17138-20456 GCA_964488395.1 uncultured Burkholderiaceae bacterium
GCCCCATCCTGATGACCACACTCGCGGCGGTCGTCGGAGCCCTGCCCCTGATGCTGGGTAGCGGCTGGGGGAGCGAATTGCGCCAACCGCTGGGCGTCACACTGGTCGGCGGCCTCCTGGTGAGCCAGCTGCTCACCCTGTATTCGACACCGGTGATTTACCTGCGATTTGCGCGGATAGCCCGGCTGTCGGGCGGCGGCGCTGGGGCAACCGCATGACCCAGGATCAAGCGACACGGGGTGTGCGCGCACATAATCCCTTTGCCCTCTTCATCCTCCGACCGGTCGCGACCACGCTGGTGACGCTCGGAATCGCCCTGGCGGGTGCGATTGCGTTCTTCCTGCTCCCCGTTGCGCCGCTACCGCAAGTGGAGTTTCCAACCATTTCGGTCTCGGCGAACCTGCCGGGTGCGAGCCCCGAAACCATGGCCAAGAGTGTCGCGACACCACTCGAGCGCACGCTGGGGGCAATCGCCGGGGTCACCGAAATAACCTCCTCCTCTTCGCAGGGCAGCACACGCGTGGTCGTGCAATTCAATCTCGACCGCAACATCGACTCGGCGGCCCGCGAAGTCCAGGCCGCGATCAACGCCGCGCGGACCTTGCTGCCCACTGATCTGCCTTCGAATCCGACGTACAGGAAGGTCAACCCGGCCGACGCGCCGATCATGATCCTCGCTCTCACCTCAGAAATCCTGTCGCGGGGTCAAATGTATGACGCGGCCTCGACCGTGATCGCCCAGAGCCTTGCCCAGGTCGACGGTATTGGCAACGTGGTGATTGGCGGGGGCGCGCTACCGGCGGTACGTGTGCAGGCCGACCCGAACCGCCTCGCAGCAACCGGCATCTCGCTCGAGGACATCCGCGTCGCGCTGGTCACAAACCACAGCAATCGTCCGAAGGGAGATCTCGACGACGGGGTGCAGCACTGGCAGATCAGCGCCAATGACCAGGCGTTCACAGCCGCAGAGTTCGCCCCCCTGATCATCCGCTATCGAAATGGCAACGCCGTGCGGCTCGCCGACGTCGCCCAGGTGATCGACTCGGTCCAGGACGTACGCAATTTCGGCGTCGCTAACGGCCGCCCTGCGATCCTGCTGATGCTCTACAAGCAGCCGGGAGCGAACATTATCGAAGCCGTCGATCGGGTCCGTGCGCTGTTGCCGCAGTTGCAATCATCGATCCCGGCGGCCATCGAGCTCCAGGTCATGTCTGACAGGACCCCCACGATCCGAGCCTCACTGCGCGAGATCGAGCGCGCGCTCGCCATCTCAGTCGCCCTGGTGATCCTGGTCGTCTTCCTCTTCTTGCGTAACCTGCGCGCTGCGCTGATCCCCAGCGTAGCGGTTCCCGTATCGCTCGCCGGCACTTTCGGATTCATGTATCTGGCGGGATTCAGTCTCGATAACCTATCCCTGATGGCACTGACCGTGGCGACAGGTTTCGTGGTCGATGATGCCATCGTGGTACTTGAGAACATCTCCCGGCACCTCGAGCGCGGCAAGACCGTGCTGCAGGCGAGTCTAGACGGCGCGCGCGAGATCGGCTTCACGGTGGTGTCGATCAGCTTATCGCTGATCGCCGTCTTCATTCCGATCCTGCTGATGGGTGGGGTCGTGGGACGGCTGTTTCGCGAGTTCTCCATCGTCCTATCGGTTGCGATCCTGGTCTCGATGCTGGTGTCGCTGACGACCACGCCGATGATGTGTGCGGCGTTGCTCCAGGTGCCGTCGCGCCCGGTAGAGCGCGGGCTGCTTGCTCGCTGGCTCGCAGCACTCAACCGCCTGCTGCTCACGGGATATCGACGCTCGCTCGCTTGGGCCCTGCGCTGGCAACCCCTGGTGCTGCTTGCACTCGCCGGCGTCATCCTGCTCAATATCGAGCTCTACAAGACCATCCCCAAGGGGTTTTTCCCCCAGCAAGATACCGGCAGGATCGTCGGGTTCATCCGCGCCGACCAGGCCAGCTCGTTTCAGGCGATGCAGCAACGGCTCGAGCGCTTTCTGGAGATCGTGCGCGCCGACCCGGCCGTGGAGACCGTGACCGGCTTTACGGGCGGCGGAAGCCGCAATTCCGCGCAAATGTTCATGGCGCTCAAGCCCCTCGCCGAACGGAAGGAGTCGGCGAACCAGGTCATCGCCCGGCTCCGGACGAAGCTGGCCCGCGAACCAGGTGCCACGCTCTTCATGGTCCCGGTGCAGGATATCCGGATCGGCGGCCGGCAGGCGAGTTCGCAGTTTCAGTTCACCGTTCAATCCGACGAGATCGAAGAACTGCGCGCTTGGTCGGGGCCGATTCGGCAGGCGATGATGCGGCTGCCCGAGATCATCGACGTGGACAGTGACGTGCAGGACCGAGGCCGGCAGACGACGCTGGTGCTGGACCGCGACGCGATCGCCCGACTGGGACTCTCGGTGCGGGCCATCGATGCGACACTCAACAACGCCTTCGCGCAGCGGCAAGTCGGCGTGATTTTTAATCCTCTCAATCAATACCGGATCGTGCTCGAGCTCGCGCCCGAGTTCCTGCAAAGTCCCGAGACCCTACGCGGGCTGCAGTTCGTCTCATCGACCGGTAAGCTGATCCCGCTCACCGACTTCGCGCGGATCGAGGAGTCTGCTGCGCCGCTTTGGGTCGCCCATCAGTCGGGCACTCCCGCCACCACGATCAGCTTCAATCTTTCGCCGGGGGTCTCTCTCTCCGAGGCAAGCGACGCAATCCGAAACGCGGTCGCCGCGATCGGCGCGCCGGTCTCGATCCGGGGTAGCTTCGAGGGAACGGCGGGCGCCTTTGCGCGTTCGCTCGAAAGCCAGCCACTGCTGATTCTCGCCGCCTTGGTGACCATCTACCTGGTCCTGGGTATTCTCTATGAAAGCCTGATCCACCCGATCACGATTCTGTCCACCCTGCCCTCGGCCGGTGTGGGAGCGCTGCTCGCGCTACGACTTTTCGAAACCGAGTTCTCGGTGATCGCGATGATTGCTCTGATTCTGCTGATTGGAATTGTCAAGAAGAACGCCATCATGATGATCGACTTCGCCATCGAGCGGCAGCGGCGCTGGGGTAGCAGTGCCGGAGCGGCCATCTACGCCGCGGCAAGGATCCGGCTGCGTCCGATCCTGATGACGACTGTTGCTGCGATCCTGGGCGCGGTGCCACTTGCCATCGGCTCGGGCGACGGAGCGGAATTGCGCCAACCCCTGGGGCTTGCCATCGTAGGCGGCCTGCTACTGAGTCAGCTGCTGACGCTCTACACCACGCCGGTCGTCTACGTCCTCATCGATCGATTGCGCGTGGTTCTGATCGTGATCGGGCGGCG
>CAZAVT010000016.1:0-20393 GCA_964488395.1 uncultured Burkholderiaceae bacterium
GCGGTGTAGAGGTCGATCATGGGTCGCTCGCCTTGGGTGGAAGGGATTGGAAGGGTGTGACAGGGCCGAATCGGACCGCGCCCGCTCAGCTGCCCAGTCGCAGCGCAATTGCCTCGCGCGCAGCCGGTCGCGCGATCGAATCGGCAAGCCAGCGGGCCAGGCGCGGATAGTCGGCAAGGCGGGCGTAATTCATCTCCGAGAGTGAATAAAGTACGCTTGCCACCAGGAAGTCGGCCATGCCCCAGCGCTCGCCCTGGAAGAAGGGCGTCTGAGCCAGCTGACCCTCGAGGATCTTCAGCCGATCGAGCATCAGTGGCTCGTTCTCGTCAGCGACGCGCGCATCGCGTTTTTCGGGCGGGAACCGGAACCGGTGCTGGTACACCTTGATCATCGGCCCCTCGACATCGTTAGCGATGAAGAAGGCCCACTGGAGCGCCCGGCCTTGACCGGCGGCATCGGCAGGCCACAGCGGGCTGCCATATTTTCTCGCCAGGTAGAGGTTGATCGCAGCGGTCTCCCACATCACGAAGCCATCGTCTTCGATGGTGGGAACTCTTCCATTCGGATTGAGCTTGAGATACCAGTCCTGCTTGGCGCTCGCCTTCTCGACATTGATCGTTACGTTGACGTGTTCGTAGGCGATGCCGGATTCCTTCATGAACCACACCACCCGAAACGCGCGTGAACGGTACTGCCCATAGAGTTTCAGCATGACGGTCTCCCCTTCTTGAATGTCGATGTCACTGTTTGCCGATCCGCTTGACCACTTCGGTCATGATCCGAGCGTCTTCGGCGACGAAACTGGCGAACTCCGGCGCGTCCTGATACAGGATGGGTGTGCCCGCGCCGCTGATCGTGCGTACGACGCGCTCGTCCTGGGCGGCCTGTCGCGAGGCTTCGCGCAGTCGGCTGATCACGGGCGCAGGCGTCCCGGCCGGGACGAACAGGCCTGACCATTGCGAGAACTCGACCTTCTGGCCAGCCTCGGTGAGGCTACGGACCTCTGGTAGCGGACCGAGCCTGCCCTGGCCCCAGTGCGCGAGTGCCCGTAGCCGGCCCGAAGCGACGTGCTGGACGATCGTGGCTGGGCCGGTTGCGACCGCGTCGACCTGTCCGCCCATCAGTCCGATGATGGCCGGCCCAGCCCCTGTGTAGGGCACGTGCAGCATGAAGGTCTCGCTCGATTGCTTGAGCATCTCCATCGGCACATGCATGGTGCCGTAATTGCCCGAGGAACCAAAGGTGATTTGTCCGGGCTTGCCACGGGCATGTGCGAGGAACTCCTCGAGCGTCTTCCACGGACTGTCGCTGCGCACGACGAGCACGGTCGGATCGGCGGTGAAACGCGCGATCGGCACCAGCTGGTCCAGCTCGTAAGCGGGTTTTCTTTCAAGGATGCGATCGGCTGCCGGCAAGATCGTGATCGAGGAGAGCGCCATCAGGATCGTGTAACCGTCAGGCTTGGATCGAGCGACATGGGCCATGCCGACTCCGCCCCCGGCCCCCGCGCGATTCTCGACCACGACCGGCTGGCCGAGGATGCGTGACAACGCCTCGCCCACCGGTCGGCCGACCGTGTCGGCGACGCCGCCCGGTGGGAACGGGACGACCATCGTGATCGCGCGGCTGGGCCAGGTGTCCTGGGCGCGAGCGACTTCGAGCGTCGAGGTCGACAGAAGACCCACAGCAAGCGGCAGACTGGCCGCAGCGAGCAGCTTTCGGCGCGAAGTCCTCGTGGTGCGGGTCGGCGATTTGGGACGGATCATGCTGGGGCTCCAGACGGTGGCGCGAGGCGCCAGGGCAAATCAGAGCAAGATTGCACCACTTTTCGTACCTGACCGCCAATTCACTGTCATCGGCTTGTCATCCGCGGCCATCAGGATGCGCTGGCCCGGCAAGCCGAGGCTGAATAGGAGAAAGAACCATGACCACCGACGACCTCCACGACCTCGACGCCGAAAGTCTCAACGATTCGCACAATCCGCATTTTCGCGATCTGCTGTCGGTTCAGCCGGCTGATCCGTCGCGCAGGCGCCTCTTCAAGGGTGGCGCGAGTTTCGTCGCGCTCGCCGCTGCCAGCGCCGGCCAGGCGGTTGCCCAGAGCGTCTCTCCGGTTCCCCAATTGTCTCGCGCCTCGACCTCGGCGAGGCTTGGCTTCACACCGGTCGACAAGACACTCGCTGACCGGGTGACCCTCCCCCCTGGCTACACCTACACGGTCCTGCATGCGACCGGCGACCCGATCACCACGGCCATCCCGGCCTACTCAAACACCGGTACTGAAGCCGACGATTGGTCGCAGCGGATCGGCGACCATCACGATGGGGTCGAGATCTTCTTCATGGATGCGAAGGGCCGCTACACGACCCGCGATACGGGCCGTGCAGTGCTCGCAATGAACCACGAGAGCTCGGCGGACTCGCATTTCTTCCACCCGAACGGTCAGACCTCGGGCGGTGTGGCCGGGAAGAAGTTCCATCAGTTCGGCAATTGGGACCTCGGCGATCGTCCCGGCCTCGAGGTACTGAAGGAAATCAACCAGCATGGCGTGTCCGTGGTCGAACTTCAGCGTAACGGCGCTGGTTGGACTTGGCGCGGTGATTCGGGCTACAACCAGCGCATCACGCCGCAGACGCCGATGCGACTGGCCGGACCTGCAGCGCTGGCTCGCGAGTGGCGCGCGATGATGGTGACCCGCTTTGACCCGACCGGTGCGACCAGCCGGGGCACGCTCAACAATTGCGGGACCGGCATCACTCCATGGGGCACGATGCTAACCTGCGAGGAGAACTGGTCGCAGTATTTTACAATGCCCCGAGGCAGCAAAGTTGTCGATCAAAAGGCGACCGCTTCGCGCCGCCGTTATGGGATCGCTCACGCCCCGATCGCAGCCGATGCCCGCCAAGCCCGAGGCCAGGGATGGCACACGCCCAGTGATCTTCCCGATATCGATCACCGCTTCAGCCGCTGGGATATCTCGGCGCGTGCTGAAGCGGTCGATGGTAGCCAGGATTTCCGCAACGAGCCCCAGACGTTCGGCTTCAACGTCGAGATCGACCCGCTCGCGCCTCGAGAGGCACCCGTCAAGCGACTGGCTATGGGCCGTTTCGCGCACGAAGCGGCTGTGAATTCGAATCCAGTGCCCGGTCAGCCTTTGGCGTTCTATATGGGCTGTGATTCCAATGACGAGTACATCTACAAATTCGTCTCGGACGCTGTGTGGGACCCGGCCGATATCGGCCGGGGTCTCGCCGCCGGTGACAAGTACTTGAACGAGGGCAAGCTCTACGTTGCCCGCTTCGATGGAGAGGGCAAGGGGGAATGGGTCGAGCTCAGTTTGTCTGACCCCAGGATTCGCAACTACTCAAAGGACGGCTTCAGCTTCGTCTCCCAGGCCGAGATCCTCGTGCACACCAGGCTCGCTGCAGACGCGGTGGGCGCGACCAAGATGGACCGACCGGAATGGGGAGCGGTGAACCCTGCGAACGGGGAGGTGTATTTCACGCTCACCAACAACTCCGCTCGGACGGTCGGCCGCACCGACCCCGCCAATCCCCGTGCCTACCAGGATGCGGACGGTCGCAGGCGTACCGGCAATCCGTTCGGTCACATCATCCGGTTCCGGGAAGAGGGCGGTGCCGCCAGTCTGACCTTTGCTTGGGATGTGTTTCTCTTCGGCTCAGAGGCCGATGCCAGCAATCAGCCAGTCAATCTGTCGCGCCTCACCGAGGCCAATGATTTCGCCTCGCCCGACGGCCTCTGGTTCAGTGCGGCGACCGGCATTCTCTGGATCCAGACGGACGATGGCGCGATGACCGATGAGTGCGGCTGCATGCTGCTGGCTGCTGTGCCCGGCCAAGTGGGCGATGGAACGCGGATCGAGGCGGTCAACAGCCTCGGTGGCGAATCGGCTCGCCAGCCGACCCTGATCGGTGCCGAATTGGGTGAGGCGCACTTGCGTCGCTTTCTTGTGGCGCCGCCCGGTTCCGAGGTCACCGGCATCACTGAAACGCCCGATGGACGGTCGATCTTCGTCAACATCCAGCATCCAGGGGAAAATACCAGTGCGGCTGACCGGGCGGCCGGACGCTTCGAGAGCCATTGGCCCGGTAACGTCGGCTACGGTCCTCGAGGTCGCCCCCGGTCGGCGACGATCGTGATCACCCGTGTCGACGGCGGGGTCATCGGGCTCTGATCCTGCGCGATCGCTTCGGGCGATCGAGCCCTTGGCCCGGGTGGTCCGCGCTTGCTCTTTCCTGCATACTCGGCGGCCTCAAGACTCGACGAGGCGCCGCCGTGATGAGAAAAGCCAAGCCACATCCTGAGACCCGCCGACGCGGGGTCTTTCGATGAGCGCGGACGCCCACGCACCGCACGCCCTGCACCGTTGGCGTCATCAGACCAGCGTCGAGGACCTGCCCGATGACCGCTATGCCGGCCACGTGAACAACGCACGCTACGCCCATTTCATCAACCGTTGCCTGAGGGGCTGGTACATCGCCATGGGTCTTCGCGATCCAGCGAGCCGCTACGGGGCGATGATGGTCCGCTCGGAATATGACTTCCTGCGCGAGGTGCATCCGCCGAGCTGGATCGAGTGCGAGGTCGAGGTCGTGCGGCTCGGTCGTTCGAGCATCGAGCACGCTGTGCGCATGCTGGACCTGGGCCTCACGGGCGAGGCCGAGCCGGTTCAGGTGGGCCGGGGTCGCGTCATTCACGCCTGCTTTGACCGGGAATCGCGTCGCACCATTGAGTGGCCCCCTCATCTCGCCCGGCTCTGTTGGGCGGGGGAGAGGGCTGCGGCGAAATCCGGTTCCTGAAGCCTCTGGTCGAGCGGCGCCGGCGGGGTTAGACTGCGCGCGTTCGTCGGTGTTCAGTCCGACCGAAGGTCCGTCCATGGGGCGGGCTCGACACCCGTTCGATGAGCGTTCAGCAAGCGAGGTGACTCCCTTGGAACAGCCGATCTGGCACAGCTTTCTGACCGAGAGGGACCGTGAGGTTCTGGGCCGCGCCCGATTCGGCCAGCGCATTGGTTTTGGTGAGCGCCCGGCTGTCGTAGTCATCGATTGTCAGCGCTATATGGTGGGTGAACGCGACGGCAGCGGTGACTGGCCCTCGAGTTGTGGCGAGACCGGCTGGCGGGCCATCGATGACACACGCCGTTTGCTCGAGGCGGCCCGAGCGGCCGCCGCGCCGGTCTTCTACACGCTCTTCGTCCTGGCCCGAGATGGTTCGGACATTGGAGTCTACGGTCGCAAGCGCTCGCTCCTGCAGTCCGAGCATTGGGTGCTCGAGGACTCGCCAGGCGCCGAACTGTTGCCCGAACTGGGTCGCTTGCCCGGTGAGATGGCCTTCGTCAAGAAAAAGCCTTCGGCCTTCCACGGCACGCCGCTCCTCGCCTATCTCGTCGATCGCCAGATCGACACGCTGATCGTCTGCGGCGGATCGACATCCAACTGTGTACGCGCAACCGTGTTCGATTCGAGCTCCTACAATTTTCGGACCATCGTGCCGGCGGGGTGCGTGTTCGACCGGATCCCCGTGTCGCATGCGATCAGCCTGTTCGACATGGATCGGCAGTACGCCGATGTGATGAGCACCGACGACGTCTGCAACCAGTTGCGCAATCTTCAAACCATCAAGACCTCAGGAGGAGCCCTATGACATCGAATCGCAGACGATCCCTGGTGACGGCCGCGGCGCTCGCTGCGGCATCGCTTGCCGCGCCCTCGCAGGCCCAGCAGGCCTGGCCGAACCGCACCATCACGATCGTGGTGCCCTTCGCGCCGGGTGGCAGCAACGACGTGATCGCCCGGCAAATGGCGCCGAAGTTCCAGGCCGCACTCGGTCAAAACGTGGTGGTCGAAAACCGCGCCGGTGCCGGCTCGGTGGTCGGTGCGACCCATGTGGCCCGTTCTGCTCCCGACGGTCACACGCTGCTCTTCGTGTCGAGCTCGTTGTCGACCACAGCGGCGACCCAGGACACGCCGTATGACGCGACCAAGGCGTTCACCAGCATTTCCCAGGTCGCGACCGCGCCCTTTGTGTTCATGGCCCGCAAGGATTTCCCGGCCCGGACCCTGCAGGAGATGGTCGCCTATGCCAAGGCCAACCCCGGCAAGACGAACTACGGCAGTGCTGGCTTCGGCGATAGCGTGCAGCTGGCGACCGAGCTGTTCAACATGATCGCTGGCATCAAGATGACCGGTATCAATTACAAGGGGATCGCGCCAGCCCAGCTCGATCTGGTCGGTGGTCGGCTCGACCTGGTGATCACGACGGTTGCCTCGATCAAGGGTACGGTGGCCGAGAGTCTGCCGATGTTGGCAGTGTCCTCGGCGCAGCGCAACGCCGATCTGCCGAACATCCCGACGGTGCGCGAGGCAGGAATCGACTATGTCGTGGATGTGTGGTGGGGTCTCTTTGGTCCGGCCGGCATGCCCGATGCGGTGACTCGGCGGATCAACGGCTTGGTGGGCGAGTTCCTTAAGGACGAGGAATTCCGCAAGTTCCTCAACCGCTATGGCGCGGGCGCCGATCACTCGACACCCGAGCAGCTTCAGGCACTTCTGGTGAATGAAATTGCCCGCTGGCGCAAGACCGTCGACGATGCCAAGCTGAGGCCCGAGAAGTGACGACCGTGGTCGATGCGGGCGCCGCGGGCCCGCTCGAGGGGATCCGCGTTCTCGATCTCAGCGCCTATCTCGCAGGTCCCTACGGTTGTGCACTGTTGGCCGATCTCGGCGCAGAGGTCATCAAGGTCGAGCCTCCCGAGGGCGACAATCTCCGAAAGTATCCGTCCACGATGATCGGCCACAGCCGGGCCTTCGTAGGGGTGAACCGGGGCAAGCGTGGCATCGCGCTCGATCTGAAGCACCCCGAAGGGCTCGCGGCACTGATCGAACTGGTGCGGGGCGCTGATGTCTTCGTTCACAATTTCAGGCCGGCCGTTCCGGCGCGCCTCGGGATCGCGTGGGAGCAGCTGCAGGCGATCAACCCGCGGCTCATCTACTGCGGCATGAGCGGTTATGGCGAACGGGGCCCGCTGACCGACAACGCTGGCTACGACCAGGTGCTGCAATGCATGACCGGCATCGCAGCCAACCAGGGGACTTACGACGCGCCGGAGATTGTCTACGGCTCCGCGGTCGACTACTACGGTGCATCCATGCTCGCACTGTCGATCAGTGCAGCCCTCGTGGAGCGTGCCCGCACGGGTTTGGGTCAGCGCCTGTCGGTGTCGCTGATGCAGTCGGCGCTCGCGATGCAGTCAGCGCGACTGGTCTGGGCCGAAGGCGAGCCACGCGAGGTCTCCCGGGACATGCGCTCGGGCGGTATCACCGGCATTCACCCGACCGCCAGTGGCCATCTGTATATCTCGGCCAACACGCCTCACTTCTGGAAGGCGCTGTGCCAGCTGACGGGGATGGGCGATCTGGCCGATGACCCTCGTTTCGATACCGTCAAGAAGCGCGCCGAGAACGCCGATTATCTGACCGGGCGTCTGCGTGCCGCGCTGGCTGCTCGTAGTGCCGACGAGTGGGAGCGGCTATTTGGGCAGCAGGTCCCGTGTGCGCGGGTGCGTGCCGTCGAGGACATGTTCGATTTTCCTCAGGTAGCCGCGCAGGGTTTCATCGGTCAGTACGAGGGTGCGGCCGGGCGCTATCGCGCGCTCGGTAATGTCCTGCGGCCAGGCGGGCCACAGGCTCGGCCCGCACCGGGCTTCGGTGAACACAGCGACGAGGTGTTGCTCGAATGCGGTTTCAGTGCGGCTCGGATCGCGGCGATGCGAGTAGCGGGGGCGTTGGGTCCCCGCGAGGAGTCCTGACCGATGCGCGATGAGTCTTCCGCCTCGGTGCGCCTCGCCGAGTTGCACGGGATCGTCTCGCGCAGCGACGATGGGGCGATTGACGCCGAAGTTCGTCGGCTCAACGCGGCTGCGCTCGCCGCTGGGCGCGCCATGTGGACACCCTGGGACCAACCGGGCGATTACGCCCCGCGCATGGTCGAGCTCGCTGATACCTGGTCTGCGCCGCCGGGCGCGACGGGAGCAGCCACTGCGCGCGAGGCCCCGATGCTGCCGGCGCGCGAGGCCCTGCCTGGTGCAACCATCGCGACGCTTGCCCGCCGGATCAGGTCGGGCGAGCTGCGCATCACTGAACTGGTCGAGGCTGCCATCGAGCGGGCTGGGGCGACCCAGCCCCGCCATCGGGCCTTCATCGAGATCCATGCCGACCAGGCGCGTGCGCGGGCCCGCCAGCTCGAGGATGAGCTGAACCGCGGTCACGATCGCGGTCCGCTTCATGGCATACCGCTGGCGCACAAGGACTGTTTCGAGCAGGTGGGGCGCGCCCCGACGGTGGGTAGTCGGGCCACCGTGCTGCCGTTACCCGTGCGGGCGGCCTCCGTGCTCGAGAGGCTCGATGCGGCCGGGGCGGTCGACATCGGCGTGTTGAATCTGAACGAGATGGTGGCCGGACCGACCGGCCACAACCCGCACTTCGGCGATTGCGCCAACGCGATCGACCCCGAGCGGATCAGCGGGGGATCCTCCAGCGGTTCGGGGGTCGCCGTGGCGCTTGGAGCCGTCTGCGCCTCGCTCGGTTCGGATACCGGCGGTTCGATCCGTATCCCTGGCGCGGTGAACGGTCTGGTCGCTCTCAAGCCGACTTATGGGAGCGTCAGCCGAGCCGGTTGCGTGCCCCGTGCACTGACGCTCGACTGCATCGGTCCGCTCGCCCGCACGGTCGAGGATTGTCAGCTGGTCTTTGATGCAATCGCAGGTCCCGATCCGCGTGACCCGTCGAGCTTGATTCAACCTGCTGCGCTGATGCGACCCTCCGATCCGCCGGGTGGTGCGCCGGTCGCTCATCGGCTGGGTGTCCTTGAGGCCTGGGGGCGGCTGGATCCGGAGGTGGAGAAGGCGTTCACGGCCTTTCTTAGCCGTGCGAGCGCCCGCTTCGGTCGCTTGCAGTCTGCAGCCGGTATCGCGCTCGATACGCTTTACGCGATGGGCGACATCATTTCCAAGGTCGAGGCAGCGACCTTGCACGGGCGCTGGATGCAGGCCACCCCCGAGCGCTATTCGAAGGCGGTCTACTCGCGCACCGAGCCTGGTTTCCACTTGTCCGGTGTTCGCTACCTCGAAGCGATCGGACTGCGTGCCCGGTTGACCGCTGATTTTCTCGAACAGGCGTTCGCGGATTCGGATGTGCTGCTATTCCCCGCAATCCCGGTACCGGTACCCCTGCGGCGCGACTGCGACATGGAGTCGGGGAGCAGTGTCTTCACGGTCGTTCCGCAACTCACCCGCCTCACCCGGCCGCTCAGCTATCTGGGCCTGCCAGTTCTGGTGATTCCGATCGGCTGCGATCGACAGGGCATGCCGGTCGCCGCACAGCTGATCGGCCGCCCGTTCGGCGAGGCGAGGCTGTTCGCGGTGGCGCAGGCGCTGATGGCGGCCTAGCCGATCAGCAAGCCCAGGCAGTAGCCGAGGGCGACACCCAGCGTGGTCCCAAAGACCACCAGCCAGGCGGGTACCGGCGCAGCGAGCGGATGCCAATCAGCCGCTGAGACGACGGAACCCACTTGGGCGCTCGCTTCGCGGGCCGAGACCGAGCCAGGGGCTTGCCGCTCCAGTTCGGTTTGCGCCCGCCCGGCATCCGATGGCTCGGACACGCCTTCGTTCCTGGGGGACCCCGGGCTCAACTGAGCCACCAGAGCACCGAAAAATGCCTCGGTGTGCTGGCGGACGACCGATTGCATCAACCGACTCCCGAGGCTCGCGATCTTGCCGCCCACCTCGGCCTGGGCGTTGTAGCGCAGCAGGGTCGATGTGCCGTCCGCGCCCGGCTCAAGCTCGATGCGGGCGCGCAGGCTGGCGTGCCCGGCAGCCCCACCCTGACCTTCGCCGGTGAGCGTATAACGGTGGGGTGCCTGGGCATCCGAGACTGTCAGGCGAGCCCGGAAGGTGACGCTGATCGGGCCGACGCTCGCCCGGACCACTGCCAGCCAGCTCTCTCGGTCGATGGACTCGAAGCGTTCGCAACCTGCTATGGCGGCTTTGAGCACTGATGGATCATTGAGCGCATCCCAGGCCTGTTGTTGCGGGACGGGCAGGACGTAGCTGCCTTCGAATTGCATGATGTTCAGGCTCCTTGAGGCTGCAAGGATGTCGCAGCATCCGAGAGGTCAGGCCGATGTTGGGCCGCCCCCGCGACGATGAGTGCATGCAGCGACATCGGCGTGAGCGGCTGGGCTTCGACTCGCAGGCCGAGGTGTGCGAGCGCGTCTTGTACGGCGTTACTGACCGCGCCGATGGCGCCCATCACGCCACCCTCAGCCATACCCTTGATCCCCACGGGCGTTGCCCGGCTGGGCGTATGACGAGCGAGCAACTCGAAACGCGGCAATTCGCAGGCGGTGGCCACCAGGTACTGCGCGAGCGAACCCGACAGGTTCTGTCCGGTTGCCGGATCGTATTGGATTTCTTCGAAGAGCGACCCTGACAGCCCCATCGCGATGGCGCCGTGCTGCTGCCCTTCCACAACCATCGGATTGAGCACGGTCCCGCAGTCCTCGGTCACCAGGTAGCGCTCGATCCGCACGGCGCCGGTACCGCGATCGACCTCCACCACGCAGGCGTGGGTTGAGTTGGAGTAGGTCATCGGCGGGGGTTCATAGCTGTGGCTGAAGTCGAGCCCTGGCGACATCCCGGGGGGCAATGCGAGCGGGTCGAGGTAGGCGGTACGGGCGATGTCGGCGAGCGTGAGGCCAGTGGGCAGCCAGGGCGTATCGGTCTCGTTGCCAGCGCGTCGTTCGATTCGACCCTGCTGCAGTCGCAGGGCTGACGCATCGGTCAAGCCGAGCCGGTGAGCTGCGATGGCCAGCACTGCATCGCGGGCCTTGCGAGCGCAGAGGTAAAGGCAAGAGCCGCCAGCGGTGCCGCCGCGCGCGCCCCGACTGCCCATGCCATAGGGTGCGATATCGGTGTGACCAATTTTCAAGCAGACTTGTCGCGCATCCACGCCCAAGCCTTCGGCCACCGCCTGGGAGAGCGAGGTCTCGTAACCCTGTCCAGTCGCGCTCAGCCCCACCGAGGCGTTGACCGCCCCTGAAGGCTCGATCCGTACCCAGGCCGACTCATGGCCCGATCCCGCGATGCCGGCCGCCTTGTAGAAGCGCGATCCATAGGTGGTCGATTCGACGACGTTGCACAGGCCGATCCCGAGCAATCGCCCCTGCGCCCGCAGGCGCTTTTGCCGTTCGCGCAGACCCGCATAGTCGATCGCCGCCAGCGCTGCCTCAAAGCAATCACGGCTCGAGACATCAGCGAGTACCTCGCCCGTTGGCATCGTGAAGGGCAATTCGGCGTCCGACAACAGGTTGACTCTTCGCACCTGCGCTGGATCAAGTCCTAGCTCGCGGGCGACCGCATCGAGCGTGCCATCCATCACCCAGCTGGTGATCGCCATGGGCGCGCGCATCGGACCGTTGCCGACCTTGTTCGAGAGCCAAACGCTCACTTCGTAGGCGTAGTGGTGGATTCGGTAAGGGCCGGTGATGATCATCGCCACCACCCGTGCCAAATAGTTGCCAGGGTAGAAGCTGTAGGCGCCGAAGTCCTCATCGATCCGCAACTCGAGGGCGAGGATCCTGCCTTGCGCGTCGACTCCCACCCGGGTGCGGCAGACATCCTCGCGCGCCTGCGAGGAGGCGAGCAAATTCTCCATCCGGTCCTCGCGCCACCGAACCGGTCGCTCGAGTTGCATGGCACAGGCAGCAACGGTCAATTCCTCGCGGTAGAGCGCGATCTTTTGACCGAAGCCGCCGCCCACGTCGGGTGAGATCACCGTCACTTGTGACTCGTCGAGCTGCAGTCGGGCCGCTAGCGTGGTGCGATAAGGGTGGGGAACCTGATTGCCGACCACAAACTCCAGGTGCTTGCGACCTGCATCCCAGGTGGCGATGCACCCTCGAGTCTCGATGGGTAAGTGGGTCTGGCGGTGCTGCGCGAAACGGGCCTCGACGATCCGGTGTGCAGCCTGCATTCCCGCTTCGACCTCGCCGTGGCTGGCCGACTGCCGTGACAGGAGATTCGAGGGCAACTGGTCATCGACCCGCTGCGCCATTGGGCTCATGGCCTGTTCGAGCGTTGCGATCGCCGGCAGGACTTCCCAGTCGACCTCGACTCGTTCGGCCGCATCCTCGGCCAGGTAGCGGTCGCTCGCGATCACGCAGGCGACGGGGTCACCCTGGAAGCGTACCTTGTCGACGGGCAGCGTATCCATCTCCATCGGCTGCAGCCCTTCGATGGGGGGCGCCATACGGTGTCGTGTGGTCCACTTGCGGAGGTCCTGACCGGTAACGACGGCCACCACGCCAGGCGAAGAGCGCGCCGCCGCACAGTCGATCGAGCGGATCCTCGCATGCGCATGCGGTGAGCGCACGAAGCAGGCATGCAGCGCTCCAGGCACGACGATGTCATCGACATAGCGGCCCCGACCCGTGAGCAGCCGCTCATCCTCGCGTCGCGGATGGGGCGCGCCAATCTGGTCAAACGCGTTCGCGCTCAAGCCTCGCCCTCCGTTGCGGGCAGAGCACCTCTGGCTTCGCGCAGGCGGCGGGCCGCGAGCATCATCGCAGCGACAATATTCTGGTAGCCCGTGCATCGGCACAAATTGCCCGATAGGGCCTCACGCACTTCGAATTCGCTGGGATCGGGGTGTTCGCTAAGGAAGGCCTCGAAGGTCATCACGATGCCTGCCGTGCAGAAGCCGCATTGCAGGCCGTGACATTCGTGCAGGGCCTGCTGGATCACGGACAACGTTCCAGGGGTACCCACCGATTCGATGGTGCGGACCCGATGGCCCTCCATCTGAACCGCATAGACGAGACAGGCTCTGGACGGGCGTTCATCAATCAGAACCGTGCAGGCGCCGCAGACGCCATGTTCGCAGCCGACGTGGGTTCCGGTGAGACCGCAGTCTTCGCGGATCACGTCCGACAGCAGTCGGCGCGGCTCGACCTCGACCGAACGGTCTTCGCCGTTGATCGTCATCGTGATGGGTATGCGGCTCACTGCTACAGCTCCTTGCGATCGTGGAGGACTTCCTCAACGGCCCGCTCGACCAGGGTGCCGACGAGCGCCCGCCGGTACTCAGCGCTTGCCCCGTCGCCCGCGATGGGGGACACCGCTGCTGCGCAGTCGCGAGCCAGTCGGCCAGGCAGAGAGGAGGTGGCGATCAGGCCGGTCCAATGCGACTCGACCGTCTCCAATCGTACGACCGTCTCGGCTGCGCCCGAGAGGGCAATTCGGATTCGCTCGATGCGCGACTGGTTGATCCCCACGCACAGGCCAACGGCCACGATCGCATAGTCACCCTGTCGTCGGCAGAAAGCCTGATAGGACGAGCGTTCGTTGGCACCCTGGGCGGGTAGTCGGATTTCGGTGAGCAACTCATCGGGCGCCAGGTCGGTGCTCATCGGTCCGGTGATGAAGTCGCGGGCGCTGACCCGGCGCGAGCCGCTACGCCGCGTCAGTAGCATCTCGGCGTCGAGCAGCAGGCTTGCCAGGACGAATTGAGCAGCCGGGTCGGCCTGCGCGAGGCTGCCGCCGATCGTTCCCCGACTGCGGATCGCGTAGTGCCCGATGGTGCCCGCACAGTGGGCCAACAACGGGGTCCGCTGCCGGACGGTGGGCGAGCGCTCGATCTGATGGTGGCGTGCGAGCGCACCGATCTCGAGGGGGGTTATCTGGTCGCGGATCAGGCCAAGTTCGTCCAGGTCGTTGATGTCGATGAGGTGGGCTGGCTGAGCCAGACGCATATTGAGCGTGGGTGCAAGGCTCTGCCCGCCGGCGAGCACCCGAGCCGCGCCTCCATGCTCGGCCAGTAGCGCCAGCGCCGCGTCGACCGAATCGGGTCGGTGGTAATTGAAGGATGCTGGCTTCAAGAACCACCCGGTTCGGCCTGCAGCAGGCTCGCCTGAGTCTGCGGATCGAACAGGTGCATGCGCTCGAGATTGACGCGCAGTCGCGCGAGTTCGCCCACCTGCGCGCGCGCCGACTTGGCCACGCGGATAAAGACCTTGCACCCTTCGACCTCAAGTTCGAGAAACTGATCCGAGCCGATCGGCAGGACCGAGAGAATCCGGCCCGCGAGCGTGTGCCGCGCCTGGGGCGAATCGGGCGCATCCGCCACGTCCTCGGCTCGAAGTCCCAGCGTGACTGGCCGGCCCGCTTGCGTACCCAGTCGACGAGCCGCGTCGGCCGGGAGCGCCAGTCGCAGCCCGCCGCGCGCGAAGATCAGTCCTGACCCCTCGTCGCGCTCGATTTGTCCCTCGATGAAGTTGATTGCCGGATTGCCCAGAAAGCCCGCCACGAACATGTTCGCCGGATGCTCATAGATGTCATCGGGCCCGCCGATCTGCTGGACCACGCCGGCTTTCATGACGACGATCCGGTCGGCGAGGGTCAGCGCCTCGGCCTGGTCATGGGTGACATAGACGAAGGTGGTCTGCATCGCCTGATGGAGCTGCTTGATCTCGGCGCGCATCGAGATCCGTAAGGTGGCGTCGAGGTTGGACAGCGGCTCGTCCATCAGGAAGATCTGCGGCTGGCGCACCATGGCCCGGCCAAGTGCGACCCGTTGACGCTGTCCGCCTGACAGCTGATCGGGTCGGCGCTCGAGGAGGTTCTCGATCTCCAGGCGCCGGGCCGCTTCGCGCACCCGGCGGACAAGCTCGTCCTTGGGATACTTGCGCATCTTGAGGCCGAAGGCCACATTGTCATAGACCGACTTGTGCGGATAGAGCGCATAGCTCTGGAACACCATTGCAACATCGCGCTGATGGGGCGGTACCGCATTCATCAGCCGGTCATCAAAGAGCAGCTGCCCCTGGGTGACTTCCTCCAATCCGGCGATCATGTTGAGTGTGGTCGACTTGCCGCAGCCCGAGGGGCCCAGCAGCACCAGGAATTCCCGGTCGGCAATGTCGAGATTGAGGTTCTCGAGGGCCACGAAACCGTTGGGGTAGCGCTTGCCGACGGCGTCGAATCGGATGCGTGCCACGTGACTCTCCTGGCTCAGCCCTTGACGGCCCCGGCGGTCAGGCCAGAGACGATGTAGCGCTCGAAAATGATCGCAATGATCACGGGCGGGATGACTGCCATCACGCCTGCTGCATTGATGAAGGAAAAGCTGATGTTGAAATCAGACGTGAACGAGGCGACGACGATCGGCATCGTCTGCGCGGCGGGCGTCTGCGTGAACAGCAGCGCCAGCAGGAATTCGTTCCAGCTGGTGAGAAAGGTAAAGAGGATCACCGCGATCAGCGAGGGTAGGGCGAGAGGCAGGTGGATGAGCAGCAGCGATTGCAGCCTCGAGCAGCCATCGACGCGCGCCGCCTTGTCGAGTTCGTCGGGCAGCGACTCAATGTAGCCGGTCAGGATGAAGATGCTGAAGGGCACCGTGATCGCGAGGTAGGTGATGATGAGCGAGCCGAGATGATCCATCAGGCCGAGTTTCTGGACGAATAGAAAGAACGGCACTACCAGGGCAATATCCGGAATCACCCGCGTACTCAGCATGAAATAGATCGAGCCATTTCGACCGATGAACCGGATGCGGGCGAGCGCATACGCAGCCGGTAGCGCGACGATCAGGTTCAGGGCCACAACCGCCAGCGCGACGATCAGACTATTTTTCATCGACGGCAGCAGGTTGGCCGCGGTGGAGGGGATGAAGCCGCCGGTCGCCGTATCACCCTGACGCCGATTCTCATAGGTGACGACCTTGTCGCTGATATCAAAGATCGCCTTGAAGTTGGCAAGCGTCGGCGATTCGGGAATCCAGTGCGGCGGCACCGAAGTGATCTCCGCTTCGGACTGAATCGACGAGGAGAGGAGCCAGGCAATCGGTGCGAGGACATAGAGTGCAAGCAGCACCGATCCGACAAAAATCGTGATGCGCCGGCCCAGGGATCGTTCGTTCATGCTCGGTATGCTCCGGCCGATGGGTTCAAAGCCGGCGGCTCGACGCGCGGATCACGAACCAGGCGAGTACGAAGGTCGCGATCGCCATGATGTAGGCCAGCGCCGAGCCCGTGCCGAAGGCGAGCTTCCTGAAGGTCTCGACGTAGATCTGCCAAGCGACCACGTGCGAGGCTTCGGCCGGCCCACCTTCGGTCAGGATGAAGAACAGATCGAAATGCCGGATCGCCATCATCGATTCGTAAATGATCACGAGCGCGAAGCCCGGCAGCATCGAGGGGAGCGTGATGTGAATCAGGCGCTGCCAGGCGTTGGCGCCGTCGACCTTCGCGGCGCTATAGAGATCGGGACGGATCGATTTCAAGGTGACCAGAAGCAGGATGGTTGCGAGCGGCACTTCCTTCCAGACGAAGGCATTGGTAATCAGCGCCATGGTCTTGTCGGTGTCACCGAGCATCACCAGGTATTTGTCGATCAGGCCCAGCTGCATCAGAACCCCGTTCAGTGCGCCGTATCCGGAGTCATAGATCCACTTCCACATGAGGCCATTGGCGACCGACGGGACCGCCCACGGAATGAGCAGAATCGTCGCCAGGAAGCGCCGGCCCCGAAAGGCCTCGTTCAGGAGCAGCGCCATCAGGGTGGCAATGACCATGATCGCTGCGACCGACATCACCGTGAAGGACACGGTGCGCAGCACCGATTCCCAGAACAAGGGGTCGGCGAAGATCTTGGCGTAGTTACCCAGCCCGATGAAGGGGACGCGGTGCGGGCGGGTGAGTTTCAGATCATGCAGACTGATCCAGAGCGCATAGAGCACCGGGAACACCGCGACCGTGAGCAGCACCAGCAGCATTGGCGCGAGCAGCAGCATCGCGACCTTCTGGTCATAGACGCTACCGGGACGCGTCAGCCAGCGGCGTTCGAGGGCGTGAATCAGCCGGTTGCGGGCCATAGGGGTGTCTGGACGAACGGCGGGACCGGGCCCGTGGTGACGCGGTCACCGACGGGCCGGAAGTGCCGAGCGCTGAATGTTCAGGACTTGCGCATGTCGTTCCAGGCATCCGACGAGCGCTTGATCGCCGCCGCCGGAGTCGCCTTACCGATCACCGCGGACTGCCAGGCTGTCCCGTTGACCTCGTCCCACTCGCCAAACCAGCGGGTCACGACGTCTTTCTTGCGCACCATGGCCTGTTGCTTCTCGAACATCGCGATGTCCGAGTACTTGCGGTAGTCGGCCTGCACTTCGGGATCTTTGAAGAGCGAGGGCATCGCAAAACCGGTGCCCAGGTCCAGGAACAACATCTTTTGGAAGCGATACTCGTCTTCGGCCTTGCCGCCGAACCACTCGATCAGCTTGACTGCATCGGCCGCCCGGCTCTTGTTGGCCGCGGTCTGCGCGGTCATGCCGAAGAAGCGAATCCAGCCGACCGTGGTGTTCGAGCCCCCCGGACCTGCTGGCATCATGGCCTGCTTGACCCGTCCGGCGATGGCTGACTGCTTCGGGTCGTTGAGGGTTCGGATGCGGTAGCGGCTGAGGAGTGCGAAGGCGTGGTTGCCGGCGCTGAAGGCCTTCAGCCCGTTGAGCTCGCCCGTCTCAACGCAGGCGGGCGAGATGATCTTGTGTTTCTGCACCGCGTCGGTGATCCACTGCAGCGCCTTCAGCGTGCCCTTCTGGGGATCGGTCATGACCGACTCTCCGTTGGTGCCGGTGAAGCTGCCGCCGTTTGAAAAGACCATCGCGCTCAGGAACTCGATCAGCCAACTCTCCCGGGCCATCGAGAGCATCATTGGAAACTCGCTCAAGCCCGCCGCCTTGATCTTGAGCGACTGCTGGACCAGTTCGTCCCAGGTCTTTGGGGGTTCCTTGATACCGGCCTTTTCGAGCATCTGCGCGTCGTAGAAGAAGGCCATGTAGTCCGAGTAATAGGTCAGCCCGTACTGCTTGCCTTTGTAGATCATCGATTGGGTGCAGAAGTCGTCCGCATCCTTGTTGTAGGCGAGCAGCTGCGGGTAATCGTTGATCGGAGCGATCCAGCCGGCGTCCGCCCACTCGGGGAGCCAGCTGTCGGAGACCCAAAGCACATCCATCGGTGCCTTGGCAACGAAGCGCGTCACCATGGTGTCGCGGTACTGTGCCCAGGGTGAATTGGCATAGTTGACCTTGATGCCGGTCTTCTGGGTGAACGCATTGGTGTGACCACGCACCAGGTCGACGGCCGCAGACCAGGTGTTGTAGTTGAGCGTATTGCCCTGGGCCATGGCCTCGGCGCCCAGCAATCCGGAACCCGCGACGCCCGCGGTCATCTTGAGAAATTCGCGGCGGGCTTCGGCCGCGGTCATGGTGCTGTTCATGAGTGTCCCCGGTGGATGGTTGGTTGATCGGCGGAAGGAACGATTATTCGGACAAGCAACAAAGTCGTCAAGCGACGACTAAAGTGGCGTTTCAGGATCCTGGCGAGAAGGACGCGGGAGCCATGAACACGCTCTCCTGATGAACCAGCCAGGGCAGCATGGTCGGGATGAAGGCCTGCCATTGCGGGTCGCGAGCGAGCTGCCCGCGTTGCGTGCTGCGCTCGCCATAGCCGTCGTAGGCCCAGACGAACACCACCGAGTTGAGAACGCCGGACTCCTTGATCCAGCAGCCGACCAGACGGGCGTAGCGCGAAATGATCGGCAGCCCCTCCTTTTCGTAAAATTTGAGGAAATCGCCGGCTCGGCCGGGTTGCACCTGGTAGGTACGCATTTCGCAGATCATGCCTGGGGCTCCTGGGGGGGCGGTGGGTACGCGTCGCGCGCGCGAAAAAGAATTCGTCGCCTGACGATAAACGGCCCAAATTCTGGCGCGACCTGGGCGTGATGTCCACTGTGCCATGGCGCTCGCGCAGCCCCTTCGACAGCGGCTCGTTCAGCGGTATAGTCCGGGCCGTGCCGCTCCCAACGACCCGTCTGATCCGATGAGCTTGTACCGAGCCGATCCCCGATGAAGGCCAAATCTGATCTCCTCGCGCAGCGCCGCGCCGGCGGGGCAAGTCGCATCGCGCGCCGCCCCCCCCGTTCCGCTGGTCTCACCCCAAGGGCGGTCCGCATGAGTGCGGCCGAGCGACGCGCGCAGATCCTGGACAAAGCGCTCGAGTTCTTTGCCGAATACGGGCTCACTGCCCAAACGCGTGCGCTCGCCGATGCCTGCGGCATTTCGCAGCGCCTGCTCTACAGCATCTTTCCGAACAAGGCGGCGCTGATTCAGGCGGTGTACGAGAGTGCGATTGCCGGCCCGTTCAAGGCGGTCTGGTTCGCGATGCTGCGGGACCGGGACCGCCCGATCGAGGACCGGCTGATCGAGTTTTACCGGGAGTATTACGACAGCATTCTGACCCGCCGCTGGCTGCGCTTGTTCCTCTACGCCTCCCTCGCCGAAGTCGACATGGCGCCGACCTATATCGGGGCGGTGATCCGGACCTTGCTGGAGACGCTGGTGCAGGAGGCGGCGCTCGACGCGGGGCTGACGCTACCGGCCGATCCGGCCGTGCGGCAGGAGATGGGCTGGGTGTTGCATGGCGCGATCTCCCACCTCGCGATCCGGCGCAATATCTATCGCGACAGCACCTCAGTCGCGGTCGATCAGGTGATCGCGCTCCATGTGCGGGCGTTCCTGGCCGCTGTGCCAGCGCTGCTCGCGCCGGCAAACCCTCAGTCGAGTTTGTAGACTCGACGCGCGTTGTCGCGCAAGAGCTTTTGCAGCGCCTGCGGCTTGAGACCCAGCGCTTCGACCTCGTTGCGGGTGCGCTCGAAGTCCAGCACCGGATAGTCGGTGCCGAACATCACCTTGTCCTGGCCATAGCTGTTGATGTAGTGCACAAAAGACTGCGGCCAGTATTTGGGACTGTGGGCATCGCAGCCAATGAAGATGTTTCGATGCTTCCAGGCCATCGCGATCATCTCGTCGGTCCACGGGATACCAACGTGAATCCCGATCAGTTTGAGCTCGGGGAAATCGCAGGCGACCGCATCAAGGGTGATCGGCCGACCGACGCTGCGCAGGGGTCGCGAGGGGTCGTAGACCAACGACTGCCCAACCTGCAGCTGCACCGGAATGTCGAGCTCGACGCACTTCGCGTAGAACGGGTACCAGCGCGCGTGATCGGGCGCGAGTTCGAACCAGTGGGGGTAAAAGTGTGCGCCGATGAAGCCGTACTCCTCCACCGCCTGCACGAGCTTTCGAACGCCCGCCATGCCCTCGGTCGGGTCGAGGCCTGCGATCCCGCTGAAGCGGTCGGGCCAACGCTTCACGGCGTCGAAGACCATCTCATAGGGCAGGTGCCAGCTGCCCGGAATGCCCAGCTGGCCTACCCGCGTGGCGACCAGGAAGGACCGCTCGATGCCGGCGCGGTCCATCATGGCG
>CAZAVT010000017.1:0-4446 GCA_964488395.1 uncultured Burkholderiaceae bacterium
TGACCGCCTACCGCCACTACAAGGTCGTCTTCACCGAGACCAAGGGTGCGACCGCTAACGGCCAGCGTTTCGTGCATGTGGCGGAGGCGACGCCGCTGCAGGGAGATCGGCCGATTGGCGAGCTGGCAATGGGCGAGATCCAGGCTGCGCCCGCTGCCGGAATGACCATTGGCGGCAGCCCGACCGAGCGCACGCTGAGCGGCAGCTTGTATGCGCTGCATGCCTACCTCAGCAACAGCGCCAATCTGCGCTATTCGGGCAACGGGGGCACGGTCACGGTTTCGCTATCGGGCGAGGCCGCACCCGCCCGGTCGATTGCGATCGGCTCCACGGCGCTGCTCGGCCAGCCCCTTGCGGCGGGCAGCTTCCGGCTAGAGCGATGGACCGGTATTGGCGGCAACCAGGTGTCAGACCTCACCAGCAACGTCCGCTATCAGGCGCCCGCAACCCTGGTCCAGTCCGTGAGCGGCGCGCTGTCTGCCAGCAGTGCAGCGACCGCCGACTATGGTCAGCGGCTGTCGGGCTTGCTCACGCCGCCGTCGACCGGCAGCTATCGGCTCTGGATCAGCTCGGACGATGCCTCCGAGCTCTGGGTCGATCTGAGCGGAACCGGGACCGGGGCACTGACCCGTGTGGCGTTCGCGACCGGTGCTGTCGGGTCGTGGACCGCGCAGGCTTCTCAGAAATCCGCCGAGCTGTCGCTCGAAAAAGGCAAGGTCTATCGCTTCCAGGTCCTGCACAAGCAGGGGGTGGGTGGTGAGTTCGTCCAGGTGGGGTTCTCGGCGCCGACAGCGACCGCGCCGACCCTGCTACCGGCCAGCTGGCTGGCAGCAGGTGCGAGCGAGGCGCTCACCCTCACCTTCAGCGTATCCTCATCGGCTGGAGGTGTGATCAGCGCGCGACCGTCGGCCGGCATCACCATCGGCGGGACCGACACCGCCCGCACTCTGCGCGGCAGCTGGCAGGCGCTGTCGACCTATCTGGCCGATGCGACCAACCTCAGCTACCGTGGCAATGCCTCGATCGTCACGATGAGCTCGACCAGCTCGCTGACCGGGGGTTTCCTGGAGACGCGCAGCATCGCGATCGGCGCCGGCCGGCTCGAACTGGCCCGCACGCAGTCGATCTCCTTCGGTCCTGTGCGCCCGGCGCTCGATACCAGTGAGACGCTTCGCTTCGCGCCGCCGACGATTGAGGTCGATCAGACCCGTACGCTGACGCTCGGGGAGGCCTACAGCGCCTCGGCGATCATTGCCGGCCATCGGATGCTGGTGGCCGATCTGGCGACCCGGCAAAGCTACTACTACGGAGCCACCGATCAGGGCATGCGCAATACCGAAGGCTCGCTGACGGTGATCGATCCCGAGGGGGCCGACTGGTCGGCGGTTCGCCTGTCGGGGATCGACAGCGCCAACTGGAGTGCGATTGCCACCGACGCGGCCGGCCGCAAGCTGATTCTGGCGACCATCGCGCCGGCCAATGGTGGGGTGGGCGGCCGCCTCTACACAGGTACCGTGGCCGATGACGGTTCGATCCAGCTGAGCGAGGCCATGCAGGGTCTGCCCGACGGGCAGGCCTGGGTGTCGGTGGACTCGGACGAAAGCGGCCGCTTCCTCGTGGCAGCCGCCGGGCGCAGTGTTGATCAGTTACGGCAGATCGAGAGCCTTCGCGGGCGCATCACTACGACTAAGTCGGAATACGATGCGCTGTCGCAGCGCTGGAACAGCTACAACATCTTCGAGAAGGCCCTCAACGCCCAAGACGGCGCGCGACTGCTGGTGCTCGCGGGTCAGCTGGGCGGCCTCAATGGCGACCTGGACAAGTTGCTTGCCACGGGTGGCAAGGTTTACATCGCCGACACCTCGCAGATCGGTTGGCAGTGGCGACCGCTGGGTGACCAGACGATGGGCTGGAGCTCGGTGAGCATCTCGGCCGACGGGCAGATCGTCGCCGCCGCAGCGAGTGGCGGACCGCGCGGCCTGTGGCTGATCACCGAAGGGGGCAACAACTGGCGCTCGATGGACAGCCTGGGGCTTGCGCTGTCCACGATCGACTGGACCGCGATCGAACTCGACGCTGCGGGCGAGACCCTGTACGCCGCAGGTCTGGACAATCGGCTGTATACGCTGCCGGTGGTCTCGGGCTCGGCGGCGCCGAGCCTGCTGATGCCTGAGCGGATCGGTGTGATGGCAGGCGAGGTCACCGACATCAGCTTCGGAGCCAACTCGGTGGTCGATGCTGACTCAAGGAGTCTCACCCTCAGCTTCATCGCGCCTGAGTCGGGCTACCTCGAGGTCAGCCTGAACCGCGACGTGTCGATCCCTGGCCTGCTGGTGAGCGGCGTCACCCAGACCAGCGACCGTGGTGGCCCCGGCTTCGTGACCGGCGCCGAGCCGGGCCCGAGCGGCAATCCGGGGCTGCGCGGCGGCGAGGTCGAACTCGCCTACCCGGCGATCGACAATAACGGTCAGGCCCGGCAGATGCTGTCGGGCTGGTTCGTGCCCGATTACACGGGCGATTACAGCTTCGATCTCAACGCCAACGACCGGGCCTCGCTGTGGTTCGAAACCAGCGGCAATGGCGCGACTGCGGGTCCGTCGTTCCGCCAGCTGATCCTAGACAACGAGGCGAGCGGCAGCAGCCGGTCCGAGAAACTCAGGCTGGTCGCTGGCAAGCGCTACTGGTTCGAAGTGCGTCACTATGAGCAGCGGAACATCACCCGCGAGGGCTTCCTCTTCGTCGCGCCGGAATTCGATTCGAACAGTTTCGCCCGGCTTGGTTACCTGCTCGATGCCAATCCGGTCGTTCAGCCGATGATGGCGGACCAGGTCATCCCGGGCTTGATGCCCGATCAGCTGACGGCTGTCATCGCCGCGCCCAGGCTGGGCGTGACCGCTGTCGGCGGGTCCAACGCCTGGGGCGATCGTGCCAACTCGCCGCAGGGCGCTGGAGCCGCGCAGGCGGTCGACGGCCGCGCCGATACCCGTTACGTCAGCTACCACGAGAGCAATGCCGGGCTGATCCTGTCCTATCCGGAGCCGGTCGCACCGGCGGCGATCCGCTTTACCGCAGCATCGGACCGCCCCGAGCGGGATCCGGTCACCTATGTGCTCTTCGGTGCGAACGATTCGTCGGCCTGGGCGAGCGGGGATTGGGTCAAGATCAGCGAGGGCAGCACCTTTGGCAGCGCGGTGCCGGCTCGCGGCGCGAGCAATACTGTCCCGGTGCCGGCGAGCACCGAGTTCCGGCATTTCAAGCTGGTCTTTTCAAATGTGCGCGATGAGGCCAAGGCCGATGCGCTGCAGATTGCTGAGGTCGCGCTGCTCGATCAGTCATCGGTGCTGCTGGGTGCGTCGCCATTGCCCCGTGGCAGCACCGCCGCTGGCCCGGACATCCTGACGATCGCGCTCGCCGCCGCGGCGAACATGAGCGCGCGTTTCACCCTGCTGCCGGCTGACGGCATCATGCTGGGCGGTACTGAAAGCGCGCCGACCATCACCGGCGAGCGCGAGTTGCTTACCGCCTACCTCTCGGGCCGTGGCAACGTGGTCCACGAGGGCAGCGGTCCGTCGGTCATGATGACCATCCGCAGCGCGCAGAGTCAGCAGGTGCTCGACACCCGCACGGTATCCACCGTGCACGAGTTGAAGGATCGTCCGCGTGGCGTGCTGAGCGCCCGGGCCGTCGAGGGCGTCAGCGTAGACACGCTGAGCAGCGCCGGCACCCTGCTGCTGCGCGCCTCGCCGCAGGCCCTCCAGACCTACCTCGGCCGTACCGGTCAGGTGTTTTACGACGGCAGCGCGCCGTCGCTGTCGATCCGGGTGAGCGGTCAGCAAAGTGGTCGGGTCAATGTCTCGAGGGATTTCGAGATTGCCAGGCTTGCAGTCGACGCGTCCGAAGACGAGGTCGTGCTGAACGGCACGGCCCAGCAGATCGCGGATTTCCTTGCCAAGCCCGGCAACCTAAGCTTCGAAGCGGTGGATGTCTATCGCCTTGAAGTACAGGGTGAGTTTGTCGCCGGCAGCACCCTCCGAGTGGGCGGCGTTGCCGCGACCGAGGTGCTCTATACGGTTCGTGCCGAGGATCTCGCGGTCAATGGCGACGGCACTGGTGGCGCGGCGAACGCCGTGCAGCGGCTCACGCAGATCGCCGCTCGCCTGGCGCAGGCGATTCGCGCCGCAGAAGGCCTGAAGGCCTCAGTCCAGCAGTCGGGCGCGGTGCTGCGCTTCGAGTCCCTGCCCGCGAGCAGCAGTGGCGCGCTGACCGTGCGGGCGAACGCGACTGGCGGGACGGTTGTGCTCACCAAGCCGGACAACGCGATCCTGATCGACATCCCGGCGTTCGGAAAAACGCTCGAAGTCGACCTGAAGGTGCGTTTCGGGCGCAGCCGTCCGCCGGGCGTGGCCGAGTGGGTCGATTTCGACGACCGGCATGTGTCGAGGCTCA
>CAZAVT010000017.1:4456-7350 GCA_964488395.1 uncultured Burkholderiaceae bacterium
CGATCCTGATGCGGGTCAGCGACGGCACCAACGTACGCGAACAGAGCATCGTGCTCGATGTTGCGAAGCCCACCTCGATCAGCGCCGTTTTCAATGGCAGCGGGCTGGAGATCATTGATCCGAACGGCAGCAGCATGCGGCTGAACCGGTTTGCGCTGGATGACCTCCAGCTTGGCAGCAAGGACGACACCTTCACAGTGACCCGCTTTGGCGCCAATCCGATCGTGCTGTCGGCGACCGAGGGTCGTGACAAGGTGGTGGTCAACCTGGGCAACACGGTGGCGGCCGAAGGTGCCACCCGCCTGCTGACCTTGCGGGATCAGGTGGCGAGCAGCGGTTCCTTGCTGGCGAACGACGAACTGTCGCTGGTCCTGAAGAAACTGCCGCTCAAGTCCAACGGCGAGGGCACTCTGCTCCAGTTGGGCAGGCTCACGGTCGGGCGCAACGACCTCCCTGATGTGATCCGGATGGTGTCCGGGGTCGAGGAGGTCCGCTGGGATTCGACCCTTGGCAGGCTCGTGATCCGCGGTGATGTGATCCGTCTTGCCGGCTTCGAGGATGAACAGGGTACGCGGCTGGCCATGGACCTTGGTTCGATCCAACTCGAGATCATTGCGCAGCGGCTCTCGATCGAGTCGGATCTGATCGTCGGCCAGCTGAAGCTCGATGTGTCCGACAGGATCACGCTGGACGGCAAGTTGTTCCGCTCCGCCGGCACCCCCATCGAACTGTCGGCCGCCAATGCCATCTCGGCGCCTGCTGCCCCGGCGCTGCCCGAAATCAGCGTGACCTCGGGATCGCCGGTTTCGGCGCTGTCGTCAGTCGCCAACGATGTGGCGAAGGCGCGTGACGGCCATGTCGGGACTGCGCATGTCGCACCGATGCCGCGCGCGCTGCTGATGAATGCCCAGCAGTCCATGCCCTTGTTCGAGGGTCTGTCCGACCAAGCTCAACTGACGGTCGCGATCACCGTCGACCGGAGCAGCCTCGTGACGGCTCAGCCGGCTGTCGGCATCACCGTGGGCGGTGCAACGCGCAGCGGATTGCTCAACCTGCTGGGCTCGTCCGGAAGCGCAGAGGTCAGCGTGAGCGGCACGGTCTCCGCGCTGCGCGACTATCTCGCGCGCACCGACGCGCTCTCCTATATTGGAACAGCCGCGAGCGTGACGCTGCGCGCCTCTGGGTCCGGCGTCACCGAACGCAGCCTGGCGCTCGCACCTTCAGCACTTGCGCCGACGGTCGACCTCGGCAACCTGAACCCGGGCTTCAAGTTCAGTCTGGCGAGCGCGGGTGTTGCCAAATCGGTGACCTTGACGACAGCCTCCGATGACCCGCGCCGCGACCCGACCCATTACTCGCTCTACGGCGCGAACTCCGATCTCGAATGGAATGCGGCCGGCTGGATGCCGATTACCGAGAACCGCCCCACCCAACTGCCGACCCAGCGCGGTGCCCAGGTCGAGTCGACCTTCGCCAACCCCACGGCCTACCGCTTCTACAAGCTGGTCTTCACCGGCGTTCGTCATGTCGGGGCCGGCCAGATGGCTATCGCCGAAGCACGTATCTCGGCGCCACAGGTCCCGACCGATGCCAGCGCGGGCCTGGCCATCGATAGGCGGGCAGGCACCCGCTGGATGGCGCTGGGCGAATCCGGTAGCGGCCTCACCGTCGAACTGCCGAGCGCACAGGTCGCCAACAATCTGGTGCTGACGAGCGCCGCTGATCAGCCTGGACGCGACCCCGTCCGGGTGTCGATCTACGGGGCTCAGTCGAATCTGCCCTGGGGTGATTCGGGATGGGCTCCGTTGGGGCAGAGCCTGTCGACCGGACTGTCACTTGAGCGCGGCTCGAGCACCGCAGTCACCTTCGCCAACGACACCGCCTGGCGGTACTACAAGGTCGTGTTCGACGCGACGCGTGACCCGAATCTTGCATCCGTGCAGATTGCTGAGCTGGGCCTGCGTCGGGCGCCCTTGCCGACCGAATTGCCGGTTGCAGCGGTCGTCCCCGTCGACCGTGCGCCGCAGATCGTCGCCGCACAGAGCCTGTCGGGTCCGCTGGACGCAGCCGCGCTCGCGGCGATGGCCGCGCAGAATGCCGGTCAGGGCCTGCAACTGAAGCCTGCCGACCCGACCGCTGCGATTTCGATCGGTGCCGGCGGCACCCTGGATCCATCCGGTGTGTCTGCGCTGCCGATGCTGGTGGTGGGCTCGACCGGCGGCTCGAACCCGGTCGCGCTCGGTGCTTCCGGAAGTTCGCTCACGATGTCGACTCCGCTGGTGATTCAGGCGCAGGGCAGCGGTGGCAAGGTGCGGATCGGCGGCAAGATCAAAGGCACCAGCACCGAAGTGCAGGAGACCGTCAATACCACCGAGATCGACGGGCGAGGGGAGCCGGCCGAACTGGAGATGACCGAAGGTCTGTACATCAACGACGCGCTGCGGATCTTCGGCACGGTCACGCTCACCGCCGGAGACAGTGGTCGCAAGTACGACTCGCGCCCCGCCGGTCAGAACGGTATCGAGTCGGGTGTAGCCGAATATCGCCTGGCACTTTCGGGCAGATTCTCGGTCGGAGACCAGGTGATCGTGAGCGGGGCGGCATTCGAGGCCGATGGACTCACCGGGATCGACATCGTCTATGACGTCACTGCGGCTGATCTGGAGGGCTCGGCGGGTGGCGGTGTTGCCGGCGATGCGGTGGTCCTGGGCCGGATTGCCAGCGGCTTGCGCGCGGCCGCGGCGAGCGTGCTGGCACAACCGGGCGTCGTCAAGCGGGCCGAGGTCGGCGGCAGCGGAGCGACCTTGCGCTTCATCGGCCTTCAGGCCGGTGACGAGGGGGCCTTTGCGATCGCCGCCATCGTACGCCCGGTCACTTCGAGGGGCGTAGTCACG
>CAZAVT010000017.1:7360-8286 GCA_964488395.1 uncultured Burkholderiaceae bacterium
ACCGGATCTGACGGTCACGGGCCGGATCAACGGCAGCAGTGCGGATGATGATTCGCTGACGCTGCGGGCCTTTGGCGGTGACGTGACCATCGAGGGCCGCGTCGGCGCTGGCATCGGCGACGACGGACAGGCGGGTGATTTCAGTTTCTCAGGTGGTGCAGGGTATTCGACCGAAACCGGGCGCGCGGCTGTGCTGGTCGGGGTCGACGATGATCTGGGCCGCTACACGCTTCGATTGACTGGCGCACTGCAGGCGGGTGATCGCATCACGGTTCGCGGTGCTGCTGCGGCTGGGATCGTCTATACGGTCACGGTCAAGGACCTGAGCGGCGACGGCGCCGGCGGTGGAGGTAGCGCGAGTGACGAGCAGGCCCGCGCCCATGTGACCGCCCGGCTCGCTGAGCTCCTGTCGGACCAGGCGACGGGCTCAGCACCGGGTGCCCGGCTCGCGTCGGTGAGCGTTGCCGGCGAGTCGCTGACCTTGACGGCCTCTGGCGGCCAGCTGATTGAAGACTTCGACGTCTCGGTCGGTCGGATGTACGCGAGTGTCCCGCTGCTCGGTGGGTCGGGCAGCGGCGCCTCGGCGCATCTGGTCGTGACCGATGGTGTGGTCTCTACGGTCTCCATCGAGTCGCTCGGTGGCGGCTACCTCGAGGGTGATGTGCTGAGTGTGGCGCGGGCCTCGCTCGGCGACACGAGCGGCACAGGCGGCGGCTTCAGCCTGACCGTCAACCGCATCTATCAGATCGAGACCTTGAAGGTCAGCGAGGCGGTTGATGTCGATTTCCGCGATCAGGTGCACGTCGATGGCGATCTCGTGATCCACGCGCGTGGTGTGGTCACCTTTGCCGATCAGGTGGTGATCTATGGCACGGGTACCCTCGCCATTCAAGGCGCGACCGAGGTGGTCTTCAACCGTGGCATCC
>CAZAVT010000017.1:8363-12449 GCA_964488395.1 uncultured Burkholderiaceae bacterium
ACGATTGCTCCGAGAGCCGGTGACGACGTCACCATCGTGTTTGCGTCCGGACTCATGGCTGGCGACAGCAATAGCTTTGCGGTCGAGGGTGTTGGTACATTCTCGATCGGCACGCACTTCGACCCGACGCTCGGCGCACTTACGGTGGATGAACTCGTCATCTCCGCGGCGACCGGAAGCGATCTGAAGCTGATGGCTGCAGACGGCCGGCCCGCCGCCACGCTGAGCGCTGGGTCTGTTGCGATGGCGGGCGGGTCAGACCTGGTACTTGCCGCCCGGGTCGTGACCCAAACGATGAGGCTGAGTGCCGAGGGGGCAATCCGTCAGATTGACGATCAGGGTCTGGTCGTGGCTGGCGAGTTCTCGGTCACTGCAGGCGAGGACATCGAGCTGTTCGCCGCTGGCAACCGATTCGCCGCACCCGTCAATGCGACGAGCAATGGGTCGCTGGCGCTGCGTGATGGCGATGCGTCGGGTCTGACCGGTCGGGTCGAGACGACTGGCGATCTGACCCTCGAGGCTGCAGGAAATCTCGCGCTCGAGATGATCACCGGACCCACGAGCAGCATCACCCTTGCAGCGACCAATGGCGGGTCGGTCGCCCTCGACACGATCGGCGAGGTGCTGGGCGATCTTGCGATCTACAGTTCAGGCGCGATCGTCCAGACCCAGCCGCTCAAGGTGAGTGGTATGACCCGCATCCTGGGTCAACAACTGATTCTGAGCCCGGCAGGCTCGGTCGGTGTCAACCCGGTCGTGCAGGTGCCTGCCGCCCTGTCGTTGCAGACGGCCGATGGTCAGTGGGTTGCACCAGCCGAGCGCGGTTCAGTCGCCTTGATGGGAGACGCTTCGGCAGCGGTGGCTGCCACCGCAGTCGACCGGATCGCGCTCTCTCCGGCGGGGTCTACCTCCAGTGGTGCTGTGGTGCAGCCCGCCGGCGCGATTGCCGTGAGCACCGCGCCCGGTCGCTGGATCGCAGCCGCAGATCGTGCTTCGGTCAATGTGTCGGGAACGGCTGGCGCTTCGGCCGGCTCCACGCTCACGGTGAGCTTCACCGATGGCAACGGTCAGGCCACAAGCCGCCAAGCGTCCGTGGTCAACGGCGTCTGGTCCCTGTCGGGCGTCAATCTGTTCAGTCTCGCAGCGAGCGGTTCGATCAGCCTTAGGGTCACCGGAGCTGCGGGCAGCCTCTACGAGCGCAGTGACTTCATCCATCTCGGCAGTGCGCCTGTTGCGACGGTTTCGGACAACCTGTTCCCCTCGGTCGTTCGGGTCGATGGACCGGCGGCGGGTAACTACGCAGCGGGCCAGGCGCTCTACTTTGCGGTTGGCTTCAGCGAAGCGGTAACGGTCGACATGACCGATGGCGCACCGCTGCTCGAGCTTGAGCTCAGCACCTCGGCGGGTGCTCGTAGCGTCAACGCCGAGTACCTCGAGTCCGCATCGAGTCCGATGACCAAGTTGTTCCGCTACATGGTGCCGCAGGGCATGACGGTCAGTGCTGCTCAGGCTCAGGGCCTGCGGCTGAATGGTGCCCAGCTTGCCGACGCCGCGCAAAACCGGATGGGCTCGCTGACGGTTCGTTTCGCGGATTCGCAGGGCAATCAGCTGGTCGAGCATGCTCGGCCCGCTGCCGACGGCCGGTGGTCTGTCCCGTCGGCCGATCTGTCACGGCTCGCCGGGGGCGCGGTCGCACTGACGGTGGCCGCGGCAAACGGCGCCTTGCTGGAGCGGCCCGGCTTCCTGACGATCGGCGAGATGCCCGTGGTGGACCAGCCGGATCGGGTGCTGCCCGTCGTGACCCGGGTCGATGTGCCGGCTGCTCGCGACCATCTGGCTGGATCATCGATGGTGTTCAAGCTGCAGACCAGCGAGCCGGTCATTGTTGATCGCACACTGGGCTCGCCGAGTCTGCGCCTGCAGGTGACGCCGCTTATCGGGTCAGCATTCGCTGCGATCGCGGTCCACGATGCCGCGGCTTCATCGCCGATGTCGCAGGTGTTCCGCTTCGAGGTGCCCGCTGGTGTGACCGTTCGTGCTGCGATGGTGCAGAGCCTCGAGCTCAACCGATCCGCGATCACCGATCGGTCAGGCAACGCCTTGGGCGTCAACACCGGGATTGATCTTGATCTGGCGGGGAATGAGTTTGCCGGGACCGTAAGCCTATCGGGCGGGGCGGTCAGTCTGCGTGATGACCTGGGTCCGCTTGATCTCACGCTCTCTGCAAACGGCGATGTCTTCGTGAAGGCGGCTGAGGCGATCACGGTCTCCGGTAGTGTCGGTGGCGTCGGCAGTGACCTCGTGCTTCAGCCCGGTGCGGGCGGGGAGGTGACGCTGGGCCGCCTGATCGTCGCAGGCGATCTCACGCTCACCACCTTGGGCGCCGCTGTCAGGCAGACCCAGGGCACCGGTGACTTCGTCGACGTCGGTGGCCGGCTGACCGTGTCAGCGACGGACGGGGACATCACGCTCGACCGGATCTGGAACCGCTTCGGCGGCGTGGTCAGCCTGGCGGGCGCCCAGCTGCGCGTGAGCGACGCCGATGCGCTGGTCCTGGTTGCGCGCTCCGAGGGTGATCTGGTGGTTCGTGCGGACGGGGATCTGGCGCTTGACGCGCAGTTCAAGGGCGACCTGGCCATCGAGGCCGAGGGGGCGGTGAGCTTCCAGAGGCAGTTGGTGCTCTCCGCGGGCAAGCGGATCTCGGTCGAGGGGGCTTCGTCGGTCCACCTGGATCAAGCGATTCAGCTGCAAGGCAATTCGGCGGCTGCCGATGCACTCGTCATCCGGACGCCGCACGCGGGTGGCGCAAGCCTGAGCTTTGCAAAAGGTATCTTCGCAGGTGACGGGACGCTCAATGCGGTCGAACTGACCGGCGTCGCTACCTTCCTGCCGCAGGCACGTCTGCTGGCTGGAGCCATCACGCTCGGGGCGCTCACCGTCGAGGGCGCGGCTGCCGCAGCCCTGGCGCTGCGTCCGGCCAGTGGAAAGCCTTCGGCCTCCTTGCGGGCCACCGATCTGGTCCTGAAAGCGGAGGGTGATCTGTCCCTTGGGATCTCCCTTAGTGCGGACTCTGCGGATCTGGAGTCATCAGAAGGCTCGATTTCGGCCTCGGCGGGCTCGGTCATCAACGTCATTGGTGCGACTCGTATCGCCGCGAAGGGTGATATTGCTCTTGCCGCCACAGCCCACTCGCTGGGCGGCACCGTCAGCGCCAGCGGCAATGCAGTGGCGATCCGCGATACCGACGATCTGACTTTGGACTTGACCGCACGTGGCGCGGCGCAGGTCC
The DNA here is from genome assembly GCA_964488395.1 of uncultured Burkholderiaceae bacterium. Classification (GTDB taxonomy): domain Bacteria; phylum Pseudomonadota; class Gammaproteobacteria; order Burkholderiales; family Burkholderiaceae_E; genus SYIM01. The sequence continues at coordinate 11,653 of CAZAVT010000017.1, forward strand.
AAGCCGGCAAGTCCGTGACACTGACGGCCACGGTCGACTCGGTGGCCGGTACGGCGTCGCTGTCGGTCCAGGCGGGTGCCGGATTGCAATTGCAAGGCCTTGAGGTCGACGGCGCGTTGACGATCAGCGCTGCGGGCGAAGTCCTGCAGACGGCGGGCGCGGTCAAGATTGGTGGCCCGACGACTGTCAGCGCAGGCAGTTCGCGGGTGGCGCTCGATGCACCAGCCAATCAATTCGGTAGCGCCGTACGAGTGAACACTTCAGGCGCCGTGTCAGTGAGGGATGCCGACGACATCGAACTCACCGTGCAGGGCGCAAGAACTGCGGTCGTAAGGTCCGCTGGGGTGGTCGAGATCGACGTGCTGGGTCTGAATAGCGAGTTCGATGCGACGATCGAGGCGATGAATGGCGCCCGAGTGACCCACGGGGGCGGTGCAATTGCGATCGGTGGTGTGCTGGCTGGCGCCTCAGCGAGGCTGGACCTGCAGCCCAAATCGGGCAACGGGGTTCGATTCACAGGTCTCACGATCAGCGGCGACCTGAACCTGGAGGTCAGCGGACCGGTGACGCAGACCGGCGCGCTACGAGTCGGGGGCGCTGCATCGATCGTTGCTCAGGGTCAGGATGTGATTCTCTCCAACAGTGGGAACGACTTTGGCAATGCGGTCACGATTGTCGGCCGGTCGCTCAATCTTCGTGATGCCAACTCGCTGGATCTCGACTTTTCCACCGTCAATGATGCAGTGGTCACAGCGGGAGCAGCGTTATCGGTCTCCGGTCGCGTCAGCGGCGCAGGC
>CAZAVT010000017.1:12459-19807 GCA_964488395.1 uncultured Burkholderiaceae bacterium
CAGCACGGGTTCAAACCCCGCCGCCTCCGCCGCCTGCAGCACCGTCAGCGCGTAGGGGTGGTGGTGCCCACCCGTGTCACGCAGGGAGTGATCGACGAGGATGAACTTGCGCAACTCTCTACCTCGCGTCAGCGGCGCAGGCAGGGGGGTTCAGTTGGCTGAAGGCGGCCGGTTGACCGTAGGCGGACTCTCGGTGGACGGTGCGCTAACTCTTAGTCCTTCGGGTGGCGTGACCCAGACGAGCGGTGCCTTGACGGTCGGTGGAGCGACCACGATCTCGGCGCCGGCGCAGAGCGTGATTCTCGGCGCCGCCGCCAATCGGTTCGGTGGCTCTGTCTCCGTCACGGCTGGTGCGGTGACGCTGCGCGATACCGACGCGCTGCAACTGACGCTTAACGCCTCGGGGACCGCGACAATCACGGCTTTGGGGGCGCTCGGGGTCAGCGGGGCCCTTACGGGAAGCGGCAGCGGCCTCGCCCTGCTTGCCGGTGGTGCGGCCACGATTGGTTCATTGTCGGTCGCTGGCGACTTGAGCCTGGACGCTTCCGGTCCAGTCACGCAGACCGGCGCCTTGCTGGTTCAGGGCGCGACCCGGATCGGGGCCGAGGCGCAGACTGTGACACTCTCTAATGCCGGCAATGATTTCACCGGCGCTGTGTCCGTGTCAGGCAAAGCGGTTAGCCTGCGGGACAGGTCTGCGCTATCGATCGTGATCGATGCTTCCGAGAGGTCACAGGTCACGAGCGGCGGGCTGCTCACGATCGGTGGGGCGCTGGCTGGCGTTGACCAGAGCCTCACGATCGACGCCGCAGGTGGCCTGACCCTTGTCGGGTTGAGCACTTCTGGCGATCTCGACCTGAAGGCTGGAGCAACGATCGGTCAAACGGGCGGCTTGAGCGTTGGCGGTGCCACCACGATTACAGCGGGAACCGCGTCAGTCGAACTCGGCTTGTCGGGTAACGATTTCGCGGGAGCCGTCACGGCGACCGGCGGCAAGGTCAACATCGGAGACGCAAACTCGTTGCGGATCGCCCTAACGGCAAGTGGGGACTCGGCGATCAAGGCGGGCGGTACCCTGCAGGTCAGCGGCACGTCGGTCGGCTTGTCCCTGGACTCCGGGGCGGGTTTGCTGCTGGGAGCCGTCAACGCGGGTGCAGCGCTGACCATCAGCAGCCGGGGCGAAGTTCAACAGCTCGCCGACACGGTGCTCAAGGTGGGGGGCATTGCCACCGTCGCGGCTGCGGGTCAGCGTGTGACGATTGCAAACGCTGGCAACGATTTCGGAGGCCTGCTGAGTGTCACGGCGGGCGCTGCGACACTGCGCGATGTTGGTGCACTTGACGTCCTTCTCCAATCTGCCGGTGCAACGAGTGTCACTGCTGCAGGTGCGATCAGTCTTGCTGGCGCAGTCAGCAGCGGTGATCTCAATGTGGTTTCGGGTGCGGCGACCACTATCAGCGGCGATCTGCTGCTGGCCGGCGGCCTGTCCATCAACAGTAGCGGTCCGATCACCCAAAGCGGCGGCCACCTCGAGGTGGGCGCATTCACAACGGTTTCAGCGAGCGGACGGGCGATCAGTCTGGATCGCCAAGGTAACCGGTTTGCTGGTTCTGTCTCTGCGTCGGGGGCGGCGGTTCGCCTTGTCGACACAGACGAACAGGGTCTGGAGATTCAAATCACCGGAAGCGGCAATTCGCTGGTTTCGGCAGCTGGCCCGATGAACCTGAGCGGCGCTCTTTCCAACGCCAGCAACCTCGACTTGTCGGCCGCTGGCTCGGTGTTCCTCAACAATGTCAATATCGGAGGGGCTCTGACGCTGACGAGCGGTGGACCAGTCACTCAGGGTTCGACGGGTCTGAGGGTAGGCGCGACAACCCGCATCACCTCGGCCGGGCAGGCGGTGACACTCGCTGACCCCCGCAACGACTTTGTTGGGGCGCTCAGTGTGATCGGTGGCTTGATCAATCTGCGCGATGCCAATGCGCTGAACGTGCTGGTCGAGGCCTCTGGCGATGTAACGCTCCACGCGGTCGGTGGAATCCAGATCTCCGGCTCTTTGTCGGGTCAGGCAAGTGACCTAAGCCTGGACTCGGGGGCAGCGACCGTTCTAGGTTCGATCGCCGTGGGCGGCGCCTTCGTGCTGAGCAGTGCAGGCGCGGTCAGTCAAAGCGGTGCTTTGATTGTCGCTGGGTCGACTACTATCACGACCCCTCGGCAGTCCATCAGCCTCAGCAATTTAGGCAATGACTTCGTCGGCAGGGTCACTCTCGTCGGTAGTGCTGCCACGATCGCTGACGCGAACGACGTGCAACTGGATATCGATGTGACGGCCTCGTCGTCGGTGAGCGTGGCAGGCTCGATCGACCTGGTCCGCGCACGGGTCGATGGCAAGGCCTCAGCGCTGACTCTCAGCGCCCAACGCGGCTCACTGGCGCTAGGGGATGTGCAAGTTGGAGGTGCGCTGACGCTGACGGCGGCTGGTGCATTCAGCCAAGGCCAGGACATGAGCGTCGGTGGAGCCCTTACCATTACGACGCCGGGCCAGGCCGTCAAGTTGGTGCGGGCCGGCAATCAGCTTGGCGGTGCCGTTTCAGTCTCGGGTTCACAGATCGAGGTGATTTTCCCGAGAGCCCTGCAGCTGACGGTCAACGCGACCCGCAGTGTCCTCGTCGATGTCCTTGGCGCCCTGACTCTGGCAGGTACGACGTCTGATGGCGCTTCGCTTGCCGTGAAGGCTGGTTCCTCGATCTCATTGGGCAGCCTGGCTGTTTCAGGGAGCCTCTCACTGGACAGTCTTGGTTCGATTTCTCAAGCGGTCGGTTCCGTCAGTGTCACGGGGACCAGCCTGATTCGGACCTCAGGCGAGTCGATAACGCTCACGTCTGCCGCTAATGATTTCCAGGGCCGGGTCAGTGCGAATGGTGCTGCTGTCCGAATTACCGACGCCTCTGCGCTCGACGTGATCCTCGATGTGACCGACACAACGGTTCTCACGAGCCGGGCAGCGCTGGCGGTCTCGGGCACTGTTAAAGGCAACAACAAATCGTTGTCCCTGGTGTCCGCAGGTGCCGTGCTGCTTGGGGATGCGACGGGCGCGGCCCCGCTCGCGGTCTCTGGCGCACTGTCGATCACCGCATCCGGGGCCGTCAGTCAGGCAGCCTCGCTAACGGTAGGCGGTACAACGACTGTCACTGCGACACAACAGTCCATTACGCTCGCCGATCGGGCCAACCGATTTGCCGGAACGGTCGCGCTCACTGGGGGCGCGGTGACCCTGCGAGACACCGACGACCTGCAGGTGGTGCTCACGAATTCCGCCGGCTCGCTGATCGTATCCGATGGGGCTCTGCAGGTCGCTGGTACAGCCTCACCTGGTGCAGCGCTCGAATTGGCTTCGGCGGGGCCGCTTAATCTCGGCGCTCTGGCTGTGGGTGGTGCCCTTACGCTCAAGAGTGCGGGCCCGGTGAACCAGCAGACCGGCACAGCACTGAAGGTGACCGGTGCTACAACCATTCTCGCGCCAAGCCACAATGTTGACCTGACCAGCGCGACCAACGATTTCGTTGGGATGGTTCGGGTTGACGCGGAGGCCCTCGCGATCCGCGATGCAACGGCGCTCAGTTTGACCTTCAACACCCTGAAATCGGTTACGGTGAATTCCGGTGCGGCGCTGTCCCTGTCAGGCAAGGCAGCAGGTCTGAGTGACGTGACTGCGGCGGCGACTGGTGCGACTGTCATCGGGAGCCTGGAACTCGCTGGCGCGCTCACCCTGACGAGCGGGGGGGCTGTTTCACAGACAGGTGACCTCATCGTCGGCGGTTCCACACAATTGACCGCCACGGGCCAGATAGTCTCGCTCGCCCGCACAGGCAACCGGTTCGGCGGCAATGTGACGGTGGTCAGTGCTGGTGCGGTCAGCCTGCGCGATTCCGATGAATTGCAGATTGCACTCAACGTCAGCGGCAACAGTGTGATCGCGTCCCAAGGGGCCTTGAGCGTGTCGGGCACCGTCAGCGGTGCCGCGACGAGCCTTAGCCTTGATTCGGCCCGGTCGGTCGTACTGGGCAACCTGTCGGTTGGAGGCGGGTTAACGTTGAGCGCGATCGATGGCCTGGCCCAGAGTGCGGGCACCAGCGTGAAGGCGGCCGGTGCCAGTTCGATCAATGTCGGGTCACAGGTCGCAATGCTTGATGCGGCAGGCAATGATTTTGGTGCCAGCCTTTCGGTGACGGCGCGTTCCGTCATCCTGCGCGACACGAACGCATTGATCGCCAACCTGAACGTGGCCGAGTCCAGCACTGTCTCTGCCGGGGGCGCGCTGACCGTTGCTGGAGCCCTGACCGGTGATGCCCAGAGTCTGACCCTGAACGCAGGCGGCACCACCACCCTCGGCGCCCTGACCTTGGCGGGGTCGCTGACCTTGCGCGGCAGCGGTGCCATTTCTCAGTCGGCGGCCTCTGCCGCGTTGAAGGTGGCCGGCAGTACGACGATCGTCGCCACGGGGCAGTCGATCGTCTTGAATAGTGCGGGCAACGATTTTGACGGTCCCGTCGCGATCACGGGTGCGGCAGTCACGCTTCGCGATGCTGATGCAATCGATCTTTCGCTCATTGCCGCTGGCACGAGTCTGATCACATCGGGCGCGCAAATGAAGATCACGGGCTCGGTCAGCGGGACCGCCGGGCTCACCCTGAGCAGTTCTGCCGGTCTGGTGCTTGGTCCGCTAGGCGTCAGCGGATCATTGTCGATCGCCAGCGCAGGCTCTGTGACGCAGAGTCCCGCAGGCGCAGACCCGGATGCCCAGATTTTGAGAGTGGGTACAACGACGACCATCGCGGCCGCTGGTCATGCGGTCGAACTCACGCACAAGGCCAACGACTTTGTTGGATTGCTCAGCGTAACCGCTGCAGAGGTCAGCGTGCGCGACGCCAACGCTCTGACTGCCAACGTATCCAGCAGCGCCTTCGCCGTGCTTGAATCCGTGGGCGCGCTGACCGTCTCTGGAACGATGAATGGCACCGGCGGGCTCTCGCTGTCGTCGGGCGCGGCGACTGTTTTCGGTGCGACGCGAGTCACCGGCCCCCTGATCGTGAACAGCCTCGGTGCGGTCACCCAAACTGGCGCCTTGGTTGCGAGCGCTGCCTGGATCACTGCCAAGGCACAGACGGTTACGCTCGGCGATGCACTGAACGATTTTTCCAGTACCTTGTCGGTGTCTGGTGGCGCGGTGACCGTGCGCGATCTGAATCAATTGCAGATCGATCTCAATGCAACCCAGACCTCAACGGTGACGAGCGGTGCGGCACTTTCTGTGAAGGCCGCAGTGACAGGGACCGGCGCAGGCTTGTCGCTGACCTCGGGTGGGGCTCTCGCTTTCGATACTTTGAGTGTGTCCGGCGCGCTCACCCTGAGTGCAAAGGGTGACCTCACCCAGGGAACGGCCGGTTTGCAAGTTGGCGGCGCGACGACGGTGCTGGCCGCTGGCTTTGCGGTCGTGCTGGCGAGCCCCGATAACGAGTTTGGCGGTGCTTTGACGCTTTCCGCCAAGACCGTGACCCTGGTCGAGCGCGGGGCACTGCAGGTCGCACTGACGACAACCGATGATGTCAGCCTGGCCGCGTCCGGCACGGTGCAGGCCTCGGGGACCATCCTGGGTCCCTCGAGCGACCTTCGGATCCAGTCAGGGGCTGCAATCGTACTCGGGGCACTGACCATTGGAGGGTCAATGGCGGCCGGTAGTGCAGGAGCCATTACGCAGACTGGAATGCTCTCGGTTGGTGCCACCACGACGATCGACGCGCGAGGTCAGACGGTGACCCCTGGGCAATCCACGAACCGTCTGACCGGGCTGGTCAAGTTGACGGCTGGAGCGGCAACTCTCGCCAGTGGCTTACCCCTCCAGATCGAGTTGGCGGCGGCTCGATCGTCAACCGTGAGCTCAGGCGGCGCACTGTCCGTTGCCGCCACCCTGACCGAACCTGGCGCTGGCTTGACGCTCTCGGCCAAGGGGGCGCTGACACTCGGGCGATTGATTGTGCCAGCAGGACTTTCCATCACCAGTACGGGAGCCGTGAGTCAAACGACTGCAATCGAGGTTGGCGCGGCAACCAAGATCGCGGCAGGCACCCAGCCGGTGACCCTCACGCACGCAGAGAACCGATTCGCCTGTGTAGATCGCGGTGGGCGCCGTACCATTAAAAAACAGTACCCCGGCGCCTTGAAGGTGGCACTTGCCGCATCGGGCGTCACCTCCATCACAGCGGGGGAGACGCTCACAGTGTCCGGAGGCCTGACAGGCGCCTTCGGCCTGACCCTCAAATCAGGTGGAACGACAAAACTGGGCGTGCTCAGTGCCGGTGGGTCGCTGAGCCTGACCAGTGCGGGCCCGGTCAGCCAGACTGACGGTGCAATCAAGATCACAGGGACGACCTCGATCTCGGCGCCGGGTGCCGCCGTGACGCTGACCAACGCCGCCAACGACTTCGTTGGTGGGGTATCGGTGAGAGCTGGATCGCTTAGCCTGCGAGACGTCAATGCGCTCACCGTGGCGATCTCTGTTGACGAGAACACTGACTTGACTTCGGGTGGGACGCTTGCCGTCTCTGGCGCACTGACCGGCAGCGCGGCCAGCCTTACCGCCAATTCTGCAGGCTTGATGACGATCGGTACACTCGAGGTCCCAGGGGCTCTCAACCTGAGCAGTTCCGGGGGCGTTGCCCAGGCTGCGGCGGCCGGCACAGGCGCGATGTTGCCGGTGCTCAAGGTTCGCGGAGTAACGACCGTCAATGCCATCGGCAGACCGGTCACGCTCGCCAACTCAGGCAACGATTTTGTCGGGCTTGTGACGGTCACCGGGGCGGCGGTTTCGCTTCGCGACGCGAATGATCTTGGGCTGGCCTTGACGGCAACGGCTGCGTCGACGGTCACCACAGGTGGCGCCCTGGCACTGGACCGGATCAGCGTGGCGGGCAGCGGCGCGCTGTCACTCTCATCGGGTGGGGCGATCCAGTTTGGTTCCTCGACGATTGGCGGCGCCTTGAATCTCGTCAGCGCCGGTGACATCACGCAGGCGAGCAGCGCGGCCTTCAAGGTCAGCGGGGCCAGCACCATCACGGCAACAGGCAAGATGGTCACCCTGGCCAATCCAGCGAACGATTTTGTAGGTGTTGTGACTGTCAAGTCGGCTGCTGCGACGCTGCGTGATGCCAATGCGCTTTCAGTGGTGCTCGCGACCACTGGTGCAACTGCTGTCTCTTCGGTGGGGGCGCTGACCGCCTCTGGTGTCGTCTCCGAAGCGGATCTGAGTCTGCAATCGGGGGCCACTCTGACCATCGGGGCGACCAATGTC
>CAZAVT010000018.1:0-19513 GCA_964488395.1 uncultured Burkholderiaceae bacterium
GCTGCGCGTGAGCGGTCTGAAGGCCTTTCAGGAGCGGCTGGTCGAGAACTTGCGGCCCTTTGCCCAGGGCGACCCCTATTCGATCGAACAGGTGTTGCAGTTTCAGCAGCGCTTGTCCCAGGTCGGCTATTTCACTGCGGCGAGCGTGCTGCCCGATCTCGAGGCCTTGCAGCAGGATCCACAGGTCCGCGAGGTCCCGCTGCTCGTCGATGTGACCGAGTCGCGGCTCCAGCGCTTTGCCGTCGGTTTGGGCTATAGCAGCGACTATGGCGCCCGGGTTCAGCTCGCCCATGATCACCGTCATGTGTTCGGCGCAGGCTGGCAGGCCGAGAGCGTGCTGCTTCTCGAGACCCTGCGCCAGCGCGCTTTCGTGAATCTGCGTTCGCCACTCGAGGCGAGTGGTTGGTTCACTGGCGTGGGGGCGAGTGCCGAACGGGTCGATATTGCGGGCGAACGAGTGCTGCGCACGCAGACCTACGCCGGGCGGGGTCATCGCTTCGTCCGCGGCGACGATTTCTTCTCGATCGCGCATCAGTTCGAACGTCGCAGCATCTTGCTTGAGGCGGGAGAAAGCCCGGTCGATTCACGGGTGGCCGTGGTCGCTGGTTGGTCGCGAACCCTGCGTGGGCTCGATTCACCGATCGATCCGCGACGCGGGCATGCCACTCAGTTTCAGGTCTCGGCTGCTGCGCGCAGTCTGGGCTCGGATCGCACCTTTCTGCGGCTCTACGGACGCAGCCAGCACTTTTGGCCCCTGCCAATCGAGGCTCTCGGTGCCCCTGGCGGCGTGCTGGTCGGGCTGGTCGAGGCCGGCGCAATCGCCGCCGAAAGTCGCAGCGACATTCCGTCGGAGAATCTGTTCCGGACCGGCGGTTCGCAGTCGGTCCGCGGCTATCGTTTCCAGTCGCTCGGGGTGTCCGAGGGCGCTTCGGTGACCGGGGGGCGCTATCTCGCAGTGGCGAGTCTGGAATATCAGTTTCCAATCAGCGAGACCCGGCGTCTTGCCGTGTTTGCCGACCGCGGCAACGCCACCGATTCGCTCAGCGGCTTTCGCCTCTATGCGGCCCATGGCGTGGGGCTGCGATGGCGGACACCGGTCGGTCCGCTCTTGATCGATCTGGCGCGGGGTGAATCCGTGGCCGCCCCCAGGCTGCATCTCGCAGTCGGCTATGGTTTCTGAAACAGCGCCTGCGGCGGCGCAGCCGCCGTCGCCCGGGCCGTCCAGCCTGCACTGGTTAGCACGACTGGCACGCGCAACCGCTTCGGGCGTGCTCGCGCTGGGCCTGGCAATGCTCGGCGCGCTGGCCTACGCGCTCGGCTCGACCGACGTCGCCCGTTGGTTGGCGGATCGGGTCTCGGTAGCCTCACAGGGGCGTCTGTCGATCGAGTCGCTTTCGGGCAGTCTCTGGAGTGGACTGCAGGCTGATCGGATCGTCTGGCGGGATGCCTCGATGGATCTTCAGATCGAGGGCGCCCGGCTGCGGCCCGACTGGCGTGGCCTCTTGCTGGGTGAAGTGGTGATTTCTGAACTGTCCGCCCGGCATACCCGGGCCGTTCTCGGGCCCACTGCTTCTCGTACGGCCGACCCCGTGCGGCCCCAATGGCCCGAGCTCGCGCTGCCCATGACCTATCGGCTGGAAGTCCTGCAGATGAACCGGATCGAGCTCTCCGGTGCAGCGCTGGGCGTTGGCGCCCCCTGGGTCATCGACCGGCTCGAGGCATCGGCAGATTACCGACCGGGTCGCCTACGGGTCGAGCGGCTCTTCGCGTTGAGCCAGGGGGTTGAGCTCGGGGCCACGGCATTGGAGCTTTCCGATCTCGCGCCTCATCGCCTCTCCGGGCAGATCCGCCTGAACGCGCCCTCTGCGGTGCTGGCGGGTTGGCTCGGGATCGAAGGCCCGGCCGATCCAGCCCCGCCTCCGATGTTGCACATCGATCTGTCCGGAACGCTCGAGGCGGTCGAGGCCCAACTGCAGGCGGGCGCCTGGGGGGCGAGCGCGCACGCCCGCTTGTCGCTTGCGCCTTTGGCCATCGATGCGCCCCTGCGGCTGGAGGGGTCGTTCGAACAGCTCGAGCTGCGAGCCTTGATGCCGAAGGGTCCTCAGGCGCGTCTTGATGGGCGATTCAGCTATGCCCTGCCGGCTCAGACCTTTGAACTTTCGTTGCGGCAGGAAAAGCCGCTGCCGCTCGAGCGTCAGGGGCTGCCGCTGGTGGGTGCGCACCTCGTTGGCGCGCTGGCGGGGCCGATCGTCCGTATCGATCGTCTGGCGATCGATCTGCGCGAATCGGTGTCTGGAGCGGCTGGCGCAGCGGATCGAAGCCGGGTGACGGGCAAGCTGCAGATCGATCGCACCGAGCCAGTTGTCGCCGGTCCGTGGCGCTTTCCTGCGCTGACGGGCGAGCTGTCGGTGAGCCATCTGGACTTGAAGAGCCTGACCGCCGATTGGCCCACCACCCGCGCGAGCGGGCGGATCGTGCTCGAGCCCCGGCGTCTGAGCGCGCGGCTCTCCGACACGGGTCTGACCACCGACCCCCTGACGCTGCAGGCCGAGATCGGGATCGAGCAGGCGGAGCTGCGCATCGACGAGGCCGGGCTCACGCTGGGTCCGGCGCACGCCTCGGCTCGGGGCCGCGTGTCGCTCATCGATCAGGGGCGGGTCGAACTCGCCGGACACCTCGCACGCATCGACAGTGCCTGGCTGAGTGCTTGGCTGCCGGACGGCGTCGTGCTCCCGCCGGCCGAGTTCGGCGCGCAGTGGCAAGTCAGCCGTCGGCCCCTCCCTGGCTCGACTCCGGGTCCGGTCCCGCTCGCGCTGGCGCTCACGCTCGACCCCGCGAGTCGGCTGGCCGGCGTCGAGCTGACCGGTACAGCCCGGGCCGAATTTCTGCCAGGGCGGGTCCGTGCCGTCGATCTGCGTCTGGCCCAGCGAGCAGATCGACTGAGTGCGACCGGCGCCCTGGGTGGCGCCGAGGATCGCTTGACGATCGCCGCACGGCTCGGCGATCTGGCCCGCTTTCTGCCGCAGGTCACCGGTCCCGTGCGGCTGGAGGGCGAACTGGTCGGCCGGCTCGATGCCCCGGAGATCAAGCTTGGGCTCAGCGCGGGGCCGATCGAAGTGCCCCAGGCGCCACCGACTCTTGCCCCATTGGGGCTGGTGCTGAACCTTGCGCTCCAGGGAACCGCGGCCGATCACGTGCTGGAGCTGAACCTACGAGCGCGTGAGGAGGCTCTAAGGCTTAGCGGCCGAGGCACCCTGCCAGAGCTTGCGCGGGCGACAACCGCTGGGGCGGCGCCCGGTCGCTGGCGCGCGACGATCGATCGACTGCAGCTGAGCGGCAGCTTGCCAGCCAGGCTGGAACGGCCCGCTCAGCTCGCGCTGGGTGCAGCGGGCTCGGTCGAGCTGAGCGAGCTCGCGCTGTTGCTCGAGCGAGGTCGAATCAGCCTCGAAGCACTCCGTTGGCAGAACGGGGTCCTCACCAGTTCGGGCCAGGTCACAGCGGTGTCGCTCGCCCCGTTCGCCGATCGCCTCGAGGCTCGCGGTGGTCTTGCGCAGCCCGAGGGCAGTGCGCGCGAAGCGCTGGCGCGCTTGCGGGCCTTGCAGGTTTCGGGGCGGTGGGACTTGAGTGGCGAGACCTGGCAACGGGCTACGGGTGAGCTCGCCTTCGAGGTCCAGCGCGCGGACGGGATCAACGCCACCGCGAAAGCGGTCGACCCAGTGGTCGGCGAGAGCCGTCTACGACTCCGGCTACGGCAGGGGGCGCTGTCGGGCGAGGCCCGACTGACCGTGCCATCGCTCGCGTTCACGCGCCCGCTCACCGCACCGGACTGGGTCGCCGAGGGCTCACTCGCCTTTGACGGGCGAGTCGCTGGGACGGTCGAACGTCCCGAACTCGATGGCCAAATGAAGGGGGAGGGCCTGCTCCTCATCAATCGCAGTCTTGGCTGGCGACTGCGTGAGGGGCGTCTGGCCGCGCGGCTGCAGGGCCGGGTGCTGCGGATCGATTCGCTGCGTTTTCTCAGCGGCGAGCGCGGGGTCGTCGAATTGACCGGAGACATCGAACCGCTCGCCGATGAGCGTCAAGCGACGACGCAGCTGCCATCGGGTACGGCCCAGCGGGCCCCCTTCGATGCCGACCTCAGCCTGCGGCTCGAGCGCTTCATCGTGCCGTTGCCCCCGGGTCAACGACTGGTGCTTTCAGGGCAGACGCGCCTTCTCGCCCGGAAGGGCCAGGTGAGCTGGACGGGGATGGTGAGCGCCGACGAAGGTCTGATCGAGTTCGGCAACCTCTCGGCACCTGAGTTGCCTACCGATCTGGTCATCGTCGATCGACGGGTCGCTCCGGGAGCAGCGCCAGCGCGATCGACGGCTCAGGCGACCGAGGCCCGTGCCAACGGCGAGGGAGCCGATGCGGGCTGGATGCCCAGCGTCGACGGTGATCTTCGTATCGCGCTGGGCGAACGGCTGCGCGTCCAGGGCAGTGGGCTCGACGCGCGCCTGACGGGCGAATTGGCGCTGGCCGGCCGCCTGCCGCGAGAGCCGCGGGTGAGCGGGCGGGTCCAACTGCGCGATGGCACCTTTCAAGCTTACGGCCGCAAGCTCGATCTCACTCGGGGTGAACTGCGATTCGGCGGCGAGGTCGACAATCCCTTCATCGACATCGTGGCGCTGCGTCGTCATCAGGAAGTCAGTGCCGGCGTCTCGGTGACGGGGCCAGCGCGCTCGCCGCGAGTGAGGCTCGTCTCCGAGCCCGATCTTCCCGACGCGCAGAAGCTTTCCTGGTTGGTGCTTGGAACCGGTCTGGAGGATGCGGCTGCGGCCGGTCAGGCGCTCGCGCTAAGGGAGGCGGCGCTCAACCTGCTCGGCGAGGACGATGGTGGACTGGTCGGGGGGCTGTCGCAGGCCCTCGGCCTCGATTCGGTGAGCTTCGGGCGCTCGGTGGCAGCGAGCCGCGACAGCCTCGGGACCGCCCGCCTGGGTCTGCCTGGATTGGCTGTGCCTGGCGCGACAACGGGTGGTTCAAGCACCCCCGGGGCTGGCAGCATTCGACAGGAGGTCGTATCGGTGAGCAAGCGCCTGGACTCTCGGCTGACGCTGAGCTATGAGCGCGGCCTGCAGGGGCTCTGGAATCTGGTTCGTCTGCAATACGAGATCAGTAACCGCCTGTTGCTGAGGGCGCAGAGTGGTAGCGAAAACGCAGTCGACTTGCTCTACTTCTGGTGGTTCGATTGAAGCGTCGATACGCGATCCCAGGCCTTGCGGACTTGGGTTTCGAGCAGCGACCCTGCGTCGGGGTCCAGGGCATCGATCACCTGCCGACCGACCATGGAGCGCAGCCAGGTTAGTTGGCGCTTGGCGAGCTGCCGCGTCGCGGCGATCCCGCGCTCGATGACCCGCTCGACGGGCTCCAAGGAACCTGCATCGATCCACTCGCCCACCTGGCGGTAGCCGACGCTGCGCAGGGCGGGGCTTTCGGGTGACAAGCCGGGGCGCTGCTTCAGTGCGCGGACCTCATCGATCAGCCCTTCGCGCATCATGGCGCGAAAGCGCGATTCGATCCGGCGGTGCAGTTGCGCTCGATCGGAGGGCTCGAGCGCAATGATGGTTGCGGGGCGCTCGCCTTGTCCGCGCTCGACGCCCTGGCGGCGCCGGCCTTGGGCGAGCCAGGCCGACAGTGGCCGGCCGCTGCAGCGATGCACTTCGAGTGCGCGCTGGATGCGCTGAGCATCGTAGGGCGCCAGGCGGGCGGCAGTCTCCGGGTCGACCAAGGCGAGGGCGCGATGGAGCGCCGGCCAACCGAACTGTGCCGCTTCGCGTTCGATGGCAAGCCGCAGGGCTGGGTCCGCGGCGGGCAAATCGTGCAAGCCCTCGATCAGCGCCTTTGCGTAGAGCATCGTGCCGCCCACCAGAAGCGGCAGGCGCCCACGCGCCTCGATCGCGGCGATCAGGTGTGCGGCATCGGCCGCGAATCGAGCGGCCGAGTAGACTTCCTCGGGTTCGAGCAGATCGATCAAGTGGTGTGGGACCTGAGCCCGCTCGGCTGCGCTCGGCTTGGCGGTGCCGATGTCCAGTCCGCGGTAGACCTGGGCCGAATCGATGCTCACGATTTCCAGGGGTAGTCGCTGCGCGAGCGCAAGTGCGAGTGCGCTCTTGCCCGAGGCTGTCGGTCCCAATAGCAGGATCATCGGTCTTCGTCTTGGGCGCGTTGGCCCCGGTCAGCGACCGCGCATGAAGCGCGCGTCCAGTTCGGACATTGGTAGCTCGAACCAGGTCGGACGACCGTGGTTGCACTGATCGGCGCCGGGCGTTGCTTCCATTTCGCGCAACAGTGCATCCATCTCTGCCGTGCTCAGGCGACGATTGGCCCGCACCGCACCGTGGCAGGCCATGCTGGCGAGTAAGCGGTCGCGACGCTCCTCGAGCACACGGCTCGAGCCATACTCGATCACCTCCGTGATCGCATCGCGAGCCAGGCGAGCGATGTCGCCCTGAGCGAGCAGCGCCGGAGCAGCCCGCACGGCGATCGCGGTGGGCGAGAGCACCGAGAGCTCAAGACCGAGTCGCTCGAAGATCGCGGATTCGCTTTCGACCGTGCTGACCTCGAGCGCTTCGGCCCGAAAGGTCACGGGTATGAGCAGCGGCTGGCGGGTCAGCCCCTGCATCTCGAACTGCCGCTTCAGTCGTTCGTACACAATGCGTTCGTGGGCCGCGTGCATGTCGACGATCACCAGTCCGCGGGCGTTCTGGGCGAGGATGTAGACACCATGGAGTTGTGCCACGGCGTATCCCAAGGGTGGCGTCGTCACACCACCCGCCTGAGCGGCCCCGGAGGCAGGCGTCGTGTCCTTGGGCTCGCCGTCAGGGGCGAAAAACCTCAAGGTGCGCTCGAGGCTCGCCGGATCGGCGAGGAAGCGCGGGGCCTCCAAGGGGAGCGGATAAGTGGGCCCGGTTCGCTCTGCGCCTTCGGTGCGACTCGTGCCACCGGAGAGGTCCGAGCGCCAGGAGGCGATGCCTGTCGCATCCGTCGCGTTGGCGTCAATTGCGGCGGCCGGCAGCGTTAGGCGGCCCGCGAGGCCCCCGCGCAGTGTTTGCTCGACGGCGTGATAGACGAAGGAACGAAGACCCTGAGCGTCACGAAAGCGCACCTCGGTTTTGGCGGGATGCACGTTGACATCGACGCCGGCTGGGTCGAGTTCCAGCCACAGCACCCAGGCTGCATGGCGCTCGCCATGCAGCAGATCGGCGTAGGCCTGCCGGATCGCATGACCGAGCAGGCGGTCGCGCACGAACCGCCGATTGACATAGAGAAACTGCCGATCCGCTCGGGTTCGGCTGACGGTCGGTAGGCCCAGGAGCCCGCGCAACCGGACGGCGCCTGCCTCGACCGAGATCTCCCGTACCGCATCGCGGTAGTCCTCGCCCAGCCCGTCGAGCGCCCGTTCGGCGGGATCGTCAGCCACGCCGAAATCGAGCACTTTGCGCGTATCCACCCAGGCGGTGAAGGCGGTGCCCGGGTGCGCGAGTGCAACGCGCCGGATCACGTCGATGCACTGTGCGGCCTCCGTGGCGGCCGCCTTCAGGAACTTGCGGCGAGCAGGCGTCGAACCGTAGAGGTCGAGGACCTCGACGCTGGTACCGCGGGTGCCCGCCACCGGTTGTACGTGCCCGGTGGCCGAATCGAGCAGACTCGCCTGCGCAGCCTCGGCGGTACGGCTGGTCAGTCGAACCCGCGCGACCGATGCGATTGAGGCGAGGGCCTCGCCGCGGAAACCCAGCGTGTCGACTGATTCGAGCTCTGAGAGGCTCACGATCTTGCTGGTCGCGTGTCGGGTGAGCGCGAGGGCGAGCTCGTCGGGAGCGATGCCGCAACCGTCGTCGGTGACCACGATCCGCGCCGACCCCCCTTGCTCGATCCGAACCTCGATGCGTCGTGCGCCCGCGTCAAGTGCGTTTTCGAGGAGCTCCTTCACCACAGAGGCTGGCCGTTCGACCACCTCGCCCGCGGCGATCTGACTGATCAGGGTGTCGGCGAGCCGTTGGATCGGGCGACGTGCGGAGGGTGGGCCGTCTGGGTGAGGTGCGGGGATGGTCATCGCTGAATTCTATCGGCAGCTGGTCGAGGACCTCGCTCGGTTATGATCGGCTGATGGATTTTGCGGCTCTGGTTGACCTCTTCCTTCATCTCGACAAGCATCTCGCCGAGCAGGTTGCCCTGTGGGGCCCCTGGATCTACGCCATCCTGTTCCTGATCATCTTTGTCGAAACCGGCCTGGTGGTGATGCCCTTTCTGCCAGGCGATTCGTTGCTCTTTGTCTGCGGTGCGATCGCCGATGTTGGCGGGATGGATCTCCTCCCGCTGACCACCTTGCTGATCGTTGCGGCGGTTCTGGGCGACGCGCTCAACTACACCGTCGGTCGAGCGGTTGGCACGCGCGTTTTCAGCTGGGAGCGGTCCCGCTGGTTCAATCGCGAGGCCTTCGACCGCACCCATGCCTTCTATGAGCGGCACGGCGGCATGACGATCATCATTGCGCGCTTCCTGCCCTTCGTACGAACTTTTGCGCCCTTCGTGGCGGGGGTGGCTCGGATGGAGCGACGCCGTTTTGCGAGCTACAACGTGATCGGCGCAGTGTTATGGGTCGTGGGTCTCGTGTCGCTCGGGTATGCGGTTGGCAATACCGAA
The DNA here is from genome assembly GCA_964488395.1 of uncultured Burkholderiaceae bacterium. Lineage (GTDB taxonomy): Bacteria > Pseudomonadota > Gammaproteobacteria > Burkholderiales > Burkholderiaceae_E > SYIM01. The sequence goes on from CAZAVT010000018.1 coordinate 8,683, forward strand.
TGGGTCCAGCGACATTTCAGCTGGGTTGCGCTCGCGATGATCGTGATCCCTGGATTGCCGGCGCTGGTCGAGGCGTGGCGTCACTGGTGGCGAAGCCGGCGCGCCCGCAGGGATCGGCAGTAGGTTTGGACCTGATCCTGCTTCGGTCTTGTTGCGACTCGCGTTACCCTGCGGCGACCTGCAGCGCTGCGCGTGCTCGCGCCCGGTAGTTTCGGATCCCCTCGAAAATCGCCGCTGCGATCCGCTTCTGGTGATCCGGGTCGGCGAGTCGCCGTTCCTCGACCGGGTTGCTGATAAAGGCCGTCTCCACCAGCACTGAGGGCATGTCGGGTGCGCGCAGGACCGCAAACGAGGCCTGTTCGACCTGGGGCTTGTGCAGGTGTCCGACCCGGCCGAGACCCGACAGGACATCAGTCGCCAATAGGCTCGACTCGCGAATCTGGGCCGCAGTGCTCAGCTCCAGCAGGACCTTTCGAACCTCCCGGTCGCGACTGGCGAGGTTGACCCCGCCGACGTCGTCCGAACTGTTTTCTCGACTCGCGAGCCAGCGCGCGGTCGTGCTCGAGGCTCCGCGCTCGGACAGCACGTAGACCGAGGCGCCCCGGGGTCTCGGTTCGGGGTAGGCGTCCGCATGCACCGATACGAAAATATCCGCGCGGACCCGCCGCGCCCGCTGCACGCGTGCCGCGAGCGGGACGAAGTAGTCGCCCGTGCGAGTCAGGTAGGCCCGCATGCCTGGCTCGGCATTGATGAGGCCGCGTAGTTCTTGCGCGATCGCGAGCACCACGTCCTTTTCGCAGGTGCCGCCCGGACCGATGGCGCCTGGGTCCTCGCCGCCGTGACCGGCGTCTACAGCGACCACGAAGAGCCCGTCGGTTTCAGGGCGCTGGCGGCCGCGCCGCGGGCTCGGACTACTCGCAGCCGATGAACGATCGCCGCTCTCGGGGCTCGGACCGGTGCTGCGTCTCGCACGCTCGTGCTCACGCAGGAGCGTCTGCAAGGGGTCGACCCGTTGCGTCGGATAGAGGTCGATGACCAGGCGATGTCGGTAGCGACCTGCAGGAGGTAGCGTGAACACCTGTGGGCTGGTCCCGGGGGCGAGCGAGAATCGCAACCGGGTGACGCCGCCCGGCCGAGGCTGAATCCAAAGCGAGAGCAGCCGCGGGTCCGTTTGCAGCGCCTTGCCGAGCAGGGCCTGCAGTCGTGCCGGCGAATCGAGGGCCTCGATGTCCACGATCAGTTCGGGTGGGTCGCCAGCCCAGCGCTCGGTGGCGCGCAGCGGCGCGTCCACCTCGACGGTCAAGCGGCTGTTGTCGGGGCCTGGCCAGAAACGCACCGCGACCAGAGACGCCGCATGGGCAAAGCGCAGGTCCAGACTGAGTTGAGCGCCGATCGCGAGGGCCGCCCTCAGTCCGATGCCGGTCAGGGCACCGCGTTGCAATAGCCTTCGGCGTTCAGGGTATTCAGACATGCCCGGCCTCGTTCGCTCGTGGCTTCGAGCCAGATCTGCCGAACCTCACTCGAGGCTGAGCCGGCATCGGCTTCCAGGCACAGGTGCAGGTCCGGTGCGGGCAGACTGTTGCCAGCCCGCTCGGGCCATTCGATGACCACCACGATACGGCCGTCAAATGAGGCTTCGAAACCCGCATCGCGCCAGGCCTCGGGCTGTTCCAGGCGATAGAAATCATAATGATGGAGCTCGAACTTCGAAAGATTATAAGGTTCGAGCAGGGCGAATGTGGGGCTTTTGACCCGGCCTTGATGGCCCAGTGCAGCGAGCAGGGCACGGGTGAATGCCGTTTTGCCGGCGCCCAGCCCTCCGGACAGATAGAGCACGAACCCCGGGACTAGACAGGCGGCGATTCGCCGGGCGAGTGCCTGAGTGGCTGCAAGGTCTGCGAGCCGCCCGTTGCAACGGGGCGGCGGGATCGAGGCAGGCGGGCGGGTCGTCGGGTCGGCGGGAGACATCAGTGGGTCGGGCCAGTCGGCCCTCGGGCTGTGGCGGTTTTCGCGCAAGCTTAACCTGCCTGGCCAGCCGCGCCAGGACCCTGCACAATGCCAGAGCTCCATGGCTACGAAGCGCCGACCGATGACCGACCCTACAACGTCCGCCGATCCTCGCGAGCGGGCTCACCCGCAGCCGGATCTGCCGACCCTGCAGGCCTGGGCGCGCGAGCTTGGCTTCGCGTCCTTGGGTGTGGCGCGGCTCGATTTGAGCGAGGCTGCGCCGCGCCTGCGAGCCTGGCTTGAAGCTGGCTGGCATGGCCGCATGGCGTATCTTGCCCGCCATGCCGACCTGCGGACCGATCCGCAGCGCGTGCTGCCTGGTGCCCTGAGTGCGTTGATGGTCACTGCCGATTACACGCCCCGGCAGCCGCGCTGGGTTGACGAGGCCTGGGCAACGCTCGGTGATACCTCGCGCGCCTATGTCGCGCGCTATGCGCTAGGGCGCGATTACCACAAGGTGGTTCGCCGGCGCCTGCAGCGCCTCGCGGATCGACTCACCGAGGTGTTGGGGCCTTTCGGTCACCGGGTCTTCTGTGACTCGGGGCCCGTCATGGAAGTTGAACTGGCCCGGCGGGCGGGGCTGGGTTGGCGCGGCAAGCATACATTGCTCATCGACGCGAAACGGGGCTCGAGCTTCTTCATCGGTACGCTCTACACCGATCTTGAGCTCGCTGAAGGCCCGGAGCCCTCCGATCATTGCGGGCGTTGCAGCCGCTGCTTAAGCGCCTGTCCGACGGGGGCTATCGTGGCGCCCTATCAACTCGATGCACGCCGCTGCATTGCCTACCTGACCATCGAGCTCAGGGAGGCGATCCCCGAGCCGCTACGGCCCTTGATCGGCAATCGAATCTTTGGCTGCGATGATTGCCAGCTCGCCTGTCCCTGGAACCGTTTCGCGCAGCGCGCGGCATTGCCGGACTTCGAGCCGCGCCATGGCCTCGATCAGGCCAGCTTGATCGAGCTCTTCAGCTGGGATCGGGACACCTTCGAGCGGCTGACCGAAGGCTCGGCGATTCGACGGATCGGTCATGAGGCGTGGCTGCGCAATATCGCGGTCGCGCTGGGCAACGTCGGCCGTGACGCCGGGACCGTCGAGCGGGAACGGGCTCGCGGCGCACTCGCCCAGCGACTCGAACACCCTTCAGCGCTGGTCCGCGAGCATGTCCAGTGGGCGCTCACGCGCCTGCAAGACTGAGCCATAGGGGCAGGGCAAGTGCCGAGCCCAGCAGCGACAAGCTGAGGAGCCAGGCCACGAAGGGTCCATCCCCGCCCATTCGACTGGCGAGAATGTACGCCGCGGGCGAAGAAGGCATCGACGCATAGAGCACGACGATCGATCGATTCAGCCCGTCCAGCCCGAACCAGCCGGTGAGGGCGAGCGCTGCCAGTGGCATCAGCGCAAGCTTCACGGTGGTGAACCAGACCGATAGCGTCCAGGCACTGCGCCGTAGGTCGGCCCGCGTCGAGAATGAGGACCGGAGCTCAAGCCCCGCGCCAGCGGCAAGGAGCGCGAGTGCGAGCGATGCCGCGCCGAGCCGGTCAAGCGTAGCGACCAGCGGCGCGGGTACGGTCAGCCCGGCGAGGTTGGCGAGGATGCCGCTCACGGTTGCGAGGATCAATGGATTGCGGACGAGCTCGCGTCCCAGGCTTCCGCCCGACTGACGGGCGAGCGGATAGACCGCCGCCACGTTGAGCAGTGGAATCGAGATGCCCATGATCAGCGCGGCGAGCCCCAGACCCTCGGGCCCTCCCAGTCGCTGCGATAACGCGAGCAGCAGATAGGAGTTGAATCGGAAGGCACATTGAACGCCCGAGGCGAAGAGCCTTTCGTCGGGGCGCAGCAGCCGGCGCGCCGCATGGCCGAGCAGCACGCCGAAGGCGGCGCTCGCCAGTGCGGCACCGAGCACGGGCGCCGCAGTGTCCGGCTCGAAGCGCTGTCGGGCCGTCGTGATGAAGAGCAGGGATGGAAAAAGGACAAAGTAGACCAGACGCTCCAGACCGGCCCAGAATGCCGATTCACGGAAGAACAGCCGGCGCAAGAGCAAGCCCAGCGCGATCAGCGCGAGGTCGGGCAGAAGGAGCCAGGCAGTGTGCATGAACCTTTGACGATGACAGAGAGCGAACGCAGTGTAGCGGAGAGCGATCAGCAGGCCATCGAGGCGTTCTGTGATGCCTTGTGGCTCGAGGACGGGCTATCGGCCAACACCCGGCTCGCCTATCGCCAGGACTTGATGCTCCTTGCGGCCTGGCTCGTTCGCGAGCGTCGCCTGAGCCTTTGCAGCGCCGATGCCGAATCGCTTCAAGCCTATGTGGCGGCGCGTTTTGCTGACTCGCGGGCGAGCAGCAGCAACCGGCGTCTCTCCGTGATGCGGCGCTTTTTCGGACACCTCTTGCGTGAGCGCCGGCGTCACGATGACCCCACCGAGCAGATTCGATCGGCGCGCCAGCCCCCGCGCTTTCCAGCGACCTTGTCGCAGGCGCAAGTGGAGGCGTTGATCCTGAGTCCACCCATCGATCGGCCCCTGGGAGTGCGCGATCGCGCGATGCTCGAGACGCTTTATGCGACCGGTTTGCGAGTGAGCGAACTGGTCGAGCTCAGGCTGGTTGCGGTCTCGTTGCAGCAAGGCATCGTCCGCGTGGTCGGTAAGGCAAGCAAAGAGCGCCTCGTGCCCTTGGGCGAGCCTGCGGTCGATTGGCTGGGCCGCTGGCTGTCTGGGCCTCGGGCTGAAGTCCTGGGCGCTCGATCATCGGATGCGGTGTTTGTGACCGCGCGTGGCGAGGCGATGTCCAGGCAGATGTTCTGGACCCTGATCCGCCGTTATGCCAAGCTCGCCGGCATCACGACCCCGCTGTCGCCCCACACGCTGCGGCACGCGTTTGCGACGCACCTGCTTGCCCATGGCGCAGACCTGCGGGTGGTGCAGATGCTGCTGGGCCATGCCGACATCTCGACCACTCAGGTCTACACCCATGTGGCCCGCGAACGGCTGAAGCAACTGCACCAGCGCCACCACCCCCGGGGCTGAACCGTCGCCCGGTCCCAACCGTCGCCCGGTCCCCTCTGGCGCGGCGATTCGGGCATACTCGGCGCCGTTTGGCGTCCGCCCGAGGGCCGACATTCGACCGGCACGGAGGGCGGCAGGCGGCGACACGGAGCTCAGCATGCGAATCGCGATGGTCGGATTGGGTGCGGTGGGAGGGCTGATGGCGGCAAGGCTCGCCCGCGCGGGCTACGAGGTCTGTGCCCTGGCGCGCGGCGCCACCCTGGCCGCCGTGAGGCAGAAGGGTGTAGGCCTGATCGAGGCGGCCCAACCCTCAGCCGCCGAGCAACGTTTCCGGATCCTCGTGTCCGACCGACCCGAGGACCTCGGTGCGGTCGATCTGGTGGTGCTCGCCGTGAAGGCGCCGGCCTTGCCGGCGGTCGCGCCGCAGGTCGCCCCCTTGCTCGGTCCGGGCACGATGATTCTGTCGGCGATGAATGGGGTGCCCTGGTGGATGTTTCATGGGCTCGACCCGATGCTCGCAGCGCGTACCTGGCCGTCGATCGATCCGGGCGGCGCGCTGGCCCGACAGATGCCCCCCGAAAGGGTGATTGGTGCGGTCTTGCATCTGGCGAGTGCTTGTCCCGAGCCCGGCCTGGTGCGTCATGCCACCGGCCAGCGGCTGATCGTTGGTGATCCTGGGAACGGCATCAGCGCGCGGTGCGAGTCGGTAGCGGCGCTGCTGACCCGCGCCGGTTTTGAGGTCGAGCTCACCGCGCGAATCCAGCAGGAGCTCTGGTTCAAGCTCTGGGGCAACATGACCGTCAATCCGATCTCGGCCTTCACTGGAGCGACGGTCGATCGCATCGTCGATGACCCGCTGGTGAGAGGTTTCATGAGCCGGGTGATGGTCGAGGCTGCCGAGGTCGGCGCTCGGATCGGCCTGCCGATCGCGATGTCGCCCGAGGACCGGCATGCGGTCACCCGGAGGATCGGTGCCTTCCGAACCTCGATGTTGCAGGATGTCGATGCGGGACGTGCGATCGAGTTGGACGCGCTCGTGAGCGCGGTGTGCGAGATCGGCGTTTCCGTTGGTGTGTCGACGCCGTTCACCGAGGCATTGCTCGGGCTCACCCGTCTGTTCGCGCGCGAGCGCGGGCTCTATCCGCGCGAGGCTCCTTGAGATGAGTGAACGCCTGCGCCATGTCTCGGAGACGCCGGCCACCCGTTTTTTGAAGGGCAAGGGCGTGAGCTATGGCGAACATCCCTACGACTATGTTGATCACGGTGGCACAGCCGAGTCCGCGCGTCAGTTGGGGGTGCCCGAACACGCCGTCTTCAAGACGCTGGTCATGCAGGATGATCGTGGGCGAGCACTGATCGTCCTGATGCACGGGGATCGGACCGTCTCGACCAAGGCACTCGCCCGCTGCATCGGGGTGAAGACGGTCGAGCCTTGCGACCCGGCACAGGCGCAGCGGCACAGTGGCTATCTGGTCGGTGGCACCTCGCCCTTCGGGCTTCGCAAGCCCCTGCCGATCTATCACGAGGCGAGCATGCTCGAGCTCGACCGCGTCTACCTGAACGGTGGTCGCCGAGGCTATCTGGTATCCCTTCAGCCGGCGCTCATCGTCGCCTTGCTCGGCTCGACGCCGGTAAACTGCGCTCTCGACAAGGGCTGAGGCGAAGCCGCCCCCGGCAGGCTGGGCCCGACCCAGCGAGGCAAGGCAAGGAGGAGATCGCATGGATACCCTGAACGGCGTGGCGATGGTGGGCGCTGCCTATCTGATCGGTTCCATCTCGTTTGCCGTGCTGGTTAGCCGCTTGATGGGGCTTGCCGATCCGCGCAGCTACGGCTCGCGCAACCCTGGTGCGACCAATGTGCTTCGAACCGGCCGACGCGGTGCGGCGCTCCTCACGCTGATTGGCGACAGCCTGAAAGGCGTCGTGGCCGTGCTGATCGCGCGTTTGCTCGAGTTGGGCGAGACCGTGATTGTGCTCTCGGCACTCGCCGCCTTCGTGGGTCATGTCTATCCCATCTTTCATCGCTTCCAGGGCGGCAAGGGCGTGGCCACCGCCGCTGGCGTCCTGCTCGCCTTGAACCCCTGGCTGGGTGGGCCGACGGTCTTGACCTGGCTCTTGATCGCATTCTTCTTTCGGTATTCCTCGCTGGCCGCGCTGGTTGCTGCGATCTTCGCGCCGTTCTGGCAGGTCCTTCTGTATGGCCCGGGATTGCGTTTTGGTGCGATCGTCGTGATGAGCCTGATCCTGATCGCTCGGCACCGTGCCAATATCGTGAACCTGATGCGGGGCGCCGAAACGAGGATCGGTGGCTCCGGCACGCCTCGTTCTTGAAGTCGTCTGTGATGCGGATCGGTATCGATCTGGGCGGGACCAAGATCGAAGGGTTGGTGCTCGACGATGCGGGGCGTGAGCGGTCGCGGGCGAGGATTGCAACGCCCTCCACCGGCTACCCCTCGACGCTCGACGCGATCGTTCAACTGGTGGCGCGCCTTGAACGCGAGGCTGGGCTCGATCCTCGCCGAGGGACGCCGGTCGGATTGGCCACCCCAGGGGCCCGATCGCCGCACACCGGGCTCATTCGCAATGCCAATTCGACCTGTCTCAATGGCCAGCCACTCGATCGGGACCTCGAGCGACGGTTGGGCCGGCCCGTCCGTCTCGAAAACGACGCCAACTGTCTCGCGCTTTCCGAGGCCACCGACGGCGCTGCGGCCGGTGCTGATCCCGTGTTCGCCGTGATCCTGGGGACTGGCGTGGGCGGGGCGATCATGGCCGGTGGCGGCTTGATTCGAGGCTCGATGGCGATCGCCGGCGAGTGGGGCCACAACCCCTTGCCCCCGTCACCGGATCCGCTGCGTCATGCCGACGAGTGGCCAGGCCCTGCTTGTTACTGCGGTCGCCGCGGCTGCATGGAGACCTGGCTGAGCGGCCCTGGACTGGCCGCGGACCATCTGCGGGCGTCAGCCGGCGGCCTTGTCGATCCCAACGGCCTTGGCGCCGGCGCACCGGACGACGCAGGCGGTACGTCGATCCCGCGCGCGGACCGACTCATCGCACCTGCCTTGATTGCAGAGCGTGCCAAAGCGGGTGATATCGGTTGCCGCGCGAGCATGGATCGCTGGTTTGACCGACTGGCTCGGTCGCTCGCCACCGTGATCAATCTCGTCGATCCCGAGGTCATTGTGGTCGCCGGAGGGCTCAGCCAGATCGACTCACTCTATTCGGAGGTGCCGGCACGCTGGATCGACCATGTCTTTGCCGACCGGGTTGAGACCCGGCTCGTACCGGCCTTGCACGGCGATGCGTCGGGTGTGCGGGGGGCGGCATGGCTTTGGCCTTGAGGGGTGGGGCCGGCGAGTGATACCGCCGGTTCGCTGGGCTAGGTCGGGCGCAGCCGTTCGACGGCGCCCAGGCCCTGGAGGTCCTCAAGCGGCCAGCGCGGCCGCACCGAAAATCCTGTGGGGACCGCAGGCAGCCGTCCTTGGTCGGCGAGGGCTTGCAGGCGCAAGGCGCCGGCGAGGGCGATCATCGCGCCGTTGTCGGTGCACAGGGCGGCTGGGGGTAGGCCCAGGGCAATGGCCTCACGGTCGGCGGCCTCGGCCAATCGCGCTCGCAAGCGACGGTTCGCGCTCACCCCGCCCGCGATCACCAATCGGGTCATCCCGGTCTGCGCGACCGCGCGCAGGGCTTTCGTAGCCAGCACCTCTGTGATCGCGGCTTCAATCTCGAGCGCCAGATCGGCGCGTGCTGCGTCATCGGGCAGGCCGCGGTCGACGATGACCCGCACGGCGGTTTTCAAGCCACTGAAACTGAAGTCCAGGCCGGGCTCGTTGAGCATCGGGCGGGGCAACCGGTAGCGACCCGGTCGGCCCTGAGTCGCGAGCGCCGAGAGCGCTGGCCCGCCCGGGTAGCCTAGCCCCAGCAGTTTCGCGCTCTTGTCGAAGGCCTCGCCGGCTGCATCATCCAGTGTGTCGCCGAGCAGTTCGTAGTCACCGATCGCCCGAACCGCGAGCAGCTGGGTATGGCCACCCGACACCAGCAATGCGACAAACGGCATGCGGGGCGGATTTTCACCCAGCAGCGGCGACAGCAGGTGACCTTCGAGGTGATGAATGCCGATACCCGGTCGTTCGAGGGCCCAGGCGAGCGCTGCCCCGACACCCGCCCCCACCAGCAGGGCGCCAGCAAGCCCGGGGCCCTCCGTCCAGGCGACCGCATCGAGATCGGACAGACTGATGCCCGCCCGGCTGAGCACCTCGCGGGTGAGCGGCAGCAGCCTCCGCACGTGGTCCCGGGAGGCCAGCTCCGGTACGACGCCGCCATAACGCTCATGCATGGCGACCTGCGAATGCAGGGCCTCGCCGAGCAGGCCCCGTCGGATACAGTAGAGTGCGACCCCGGTTTCGTCGCAGGAGGTTTCGATGCCGAGCACGACCATCGGGCAAGTATCGCACGCTGCCGGCGCAAGGCGGACCCACGACCTCCTGGTGATCGGAGGCGGTGCGGCAGGACTGTTCTGCGCGGCGCAAGCGGGCCAGCGTGGCCTGGATGTCGCGGTCTTGGATCATTTTGCCCGGACCGGCGAGAAGATCCGCATCTCGGGCGGCGGTCGCTGCAATTTCACCAATGTCGATGGCGCCCGGCTCGAGCGCTACAGCGGTGCCGATGCCCGATTCCTGCGCCCGGCTCTGAGCGCCTTCGGGCCTGAGCGCTTCATCGCGCAGGTTCGCTCGCACCGGATCGACTACCACGAGAAGCACAAGGGGCAGCTGTTCTGCGACGATTCGGCCGAACGCATCATTGCGATGTTGCTCGCCGAGTGTGAACGGGGCAGGGTGCGCGAGTACCGACCCTGCCGGCTTCAGGCCGTGCGGGTTTTGGCGGGCGAGGCGCTTGGGCCCATCTTTGAAGTCGATAGCGACGCAGGGGTGTTGCGCGCCCATTCGCTGGTGGTCGCCACGGGCGGTCTGTCGATTCCCAAGATCGGTGCAACCGACCTGGGCTATCGGTTGGCCCGGCAGTTCGGCCATCGGGTGGTCGAGCCCCGTCCCGCGCTGGTGCCGCTCACCTTCGAGGCCGACGGCTGGGCGCCATGGGCGTCGCTCGCCGGCCTGTCCGTGCCAGTCCGGATCGGGTGTGCCGACTCACCCGTTTTCGACGACGATCTCCTCTTTACCCATCGTGGCCTCTCGGGCCCAGCGCTGTTGCAGGCGTCGACCTTCTGGCGACCCGGTACGCCCCTTTGGGTCGATCTCGGCGATGGCGAGGATCTTGCGGCCTGGTTGCGTCGCGAGCGCGATCGGGCGGGCGCCCGACCCCTGGCGGCGGTACTCGCCCAACGTCTGCCGCGCCGGCTCGCCCAGACCTGGGTGGCGCTGCAGCGCGCGCCGGAGATTGCCGCCCATCGGCGCTTGGCTGAACTCGGCAATCCAGCGATCACTGCAATCGCGCAGTCGCTTGCACGGTGGTCGGTGTTGCCCAATGGCAGCGAGGGCTTTCGCAAGGCCGAGGTGACCGCTGGCGGTGTTTCCTGCACTGATATCGATGCCCGAAGCCTCGAGTCGCTGCGCCAGCCGGGGCTCTATTTCATCGGCGAAGTCCTCGATGTCACGGGCTGGCTGGGTGGTTACAACTTTCAGTGGGCCTGGGCCAGTGCCTATCTGGCGGCGGCAGCGATCGCGGCCCGCCTGCGCCGATGACCCTCCGTCGCTTACCGGTCTTCAGCCCCGGTTTTGACAGGGCACCTCAAAAGGCCGCATACTCACCGGTTCGATCGAAAGGGGGTGATTTTTAATGCCGACGGTCCGAGTCAAGGAAAA
>CAZAVT010000019.1:0-18800 GCA_964488395.1 uncultured Burkholderiaceae bacterium
TTCCTCGGCTCGGTTTTAGTGTGAGCGCCCGTTGGGCTTAATGCCTTTCTGCCTGGAGCCGATCACCATGGTATTTGCTCTGTTGCGCACGGCGGCGCTCGCCGCACTGACGGTCATTCCGGTCCTGTCGCTCGCGCAGTCCGGGCCCGCGGGCTATCCCAACCGTCCTGTTCGATTAATCGTGCCCGCCGCCCCGGGCAGCTTGACCGATCCGGTCGCGCGAGTGGTGGCCGACGACATGGGCCGCCGTACCGGGCAGAACTGGGTGGTCGAGAATCGCGCCGGGGCGGGAGGAATCATCGGAACCGATGCGGTGGCCAAGGCTGCGCCGGACGGCTACACGCTGCTCCTGACCGCCAACAACTTCATCATCACGCCAAGTCTCTACCGCAACGTGAGCTACCGGGTCCCGGGTGACTTCACCCTGATCGGCACCGTCGGGCGAGGCGAAAATCTGTTGGTTGCTTCAGCTGCGAGCGGCATCACCAGCCTCAAGGAGCTGATCGAGCGGGCGCGCGCCAGCAAGGAGGGCGTCAATTACACTTCTCCGTTGATCGGCTCGGCAGCGCACCTGACCGTCGAATTGTTCCGTCGCGATGCGGGTATTCGACTGAATCATGTTGCCTACAGTAATTCCGGGCAGGGGACGGCCGATACCGTTGCCGGCCTGATTCCCGTGAATGTCATGGGCATCAGCACCGCTCTGCCCTATATCCAGTCTGGACGTCTGGTACCACTCGCTTGGACCGGCCCAAAGCGAGCGCCTGAACTCCCCGATACGCCGACTTTCGTCGAGGCTGGATTTGCGAACGTGAATATGGGCTTGTGGTTTGCGCTGGTGGGGCCAGCCGGCATGCCCGCTGAGCTCGTGAATTGGCTCAACGGCCAGCTCAATGCGAGCCTGCGCGCGTCGGCCGTCCTTGAGCGTCTCAACACGTTGAAGATCGATCCGCTGCCGGGCTCTGTCGCTGATCTCAGCCAGCTGGTCGCGAGTGAGTTGCCGCAGTATCAGAAGCTTGCTGCCGAGACCGGCTTGCGGCTGGATTGAAGGCTCGTGAGTCAAGGCCAGCCCCAGTCTCGAATCCAGGCGCTCTATTGGTGCCCCGTTGCTGGGCAGCCGATGCAGCGTGCCGAGCATCTGGCGCTTGAGGTCGGGCGCGGCGTTTCGGGCGATCGATATGCCCTCGGTGTCGGAAGCTATTCCGGGGTCGAACCCGAGAAGGATCGTCACCTGACCCTGATCACCGCCGAAGCCATTGAGACGGCGTGTGCCTGGCAGCAGGCGGCCGGTTTGCCGGCCTTCGAGGCCCAGCAGACCCGCCGCAACGTCGTGATCGAGGCGATGACGGCCACCCAGCTCAATGCGCTTGTCGGCCGCCGCTTTCGCCTCGGGAGGATCTTGTGCGAAGGGATCGAGCTTGCCACGCCGTGCGAACGGCCATCGGCATTGACGGGCATCGCTGGATTTCCCGAGGCTTTTGACGGTCGAGGGGGCCTCAGGGCCCGGGTGCTCGAGTCAGGCAGCGTTCGGGTGGGGGACATCGTCGCGATGGAGTTGTCAGGCTCCGTCCGTTGAGCGGAGCGCATCCCGACGATCGTGTTCGGCTATCTGCGCACCTGGGCTCTAAGGCGCCTCAGGGCTTGGCCAGCACGAATTCCAGAATGGCTCGATGCATCGGTCGCAGCAGGGCCTTTTGTCGGTAGCCGACAAAGCCGGAATACTCGCAGGGGTCGAGCAGCAATTCGCGCCCGATGAGGAAGGGAGGCGTGGGTAGCAAGGCCGGGTCACCCATGGTCCGCAGATGATCCCTGGTCAGTGGCATCGATTCAGCCTTCCAGTCCGGTGGTGGGGCGTCGGTGATGACCAGATCAGCCCCTGCCGGTGCCGTGCTCCGGAAAGTCACGCCGCTCGACTCGTCATGTCCTGCAGCGGGACAGACCTGTTCGACCTGCAGCCCAAGCACCCGAGCCAGCTCGTGCCAGGATCTGAAGACGTTTGTCGTCGGACCCCACAGCACGATCCGCAAGGTCGCGAGCGGTCCGATCGTCCGCTCGGCAAACCAGGCATCCGTCAGTACCTCGCAGGGGTGGCCCTTGCCAGACATCGCGTTGATCACCGGGCGGGAACTCGCCCGGGCAAACGCCGCAAGCCTCGCATGATCCGATTCGCGGATCACGTACCCCGCAAACAGGGGGTCCAGATAGCCGGCGAGATCTTCGACCCGTTCGGGGGACTTCAGGAGTTGTGGCAACTCCGTGAACGCCAGGCCCAGATCCCGGAAGGCTTGAAGAAAGGTGGCGCGCGTTCTGGTCCCAGGGCCTTCGAAGGAGCCCGCGATGGCTGGAGGAGGCCCTTCGGACAGATCGGAGCGCAGCGGAGGGCCGTTGACGGAAGTCGAAGCTGGGCGCGTGGCGAGATCAGCCAGGCGGAAGATCGCTTCAATGGCCTGGCTGCTGAGGTCGTCAATGGCGATCAGTTGCATGGTGGACCGTTTGATGCACTGTGGGCGTGGGTGCTTGTCCTGCCCGAGGCCCGATGATACGCTGGGTCGCGACATGAACCGTCTCGTGATGTCCCAAGATGATCGATCAGGAACTGGGCAATGGTCATTGCCGGATCTGCTGCTGAAGCGCGCCTGACCCGTCATCCGGTCGGTGGCGTCAACGGACTGCCGCAGGTGTTTCGCAGCGAGTGGTTGCGGACCAGCCAGGACCCGGTGTTCTCGCCGACCGCCATGCTGATCGAGCAGCCCCCGTTTTCTGTGCTGCCCGGTCACTATCACCGTCAAAACGAGTTTCAGGTCGTGATCGCGGGCTCTGGAACGATTGGGCGGCATGTGGTGTGTCCCTATGCGGTTCATTACGCAGGGAGCTATACGGGGTACGGACCCCTCAGCGCCGGACCTGAGGGGCTCGCCTACCTCACCATGCGCACCGTCTACGAGCGGGGGGTGCTGGTGGGGCGGTCATCGATGATTCGCGGTCCGAAGCGGCAGGAGCATGTGCCGCCCTTCGCACCGGGCGGTGATGTGAGGACGATCGGCGATGTGAGTGTCGACGAACTGATCCCGCCTGGGGAGGACTGCCTCGCGGCCTTACGCGTCCGTCTATCTTCTGGGGCCCATTGGTCAGGGATCGATGGCGCAGGCAGTGCCGGGCAGTTCCACCTTGTTCTGGCTGGCGAGTACGCCTTGCAGGGTAGAACTTGGGGGGCGTTGGACCTGCTGTTTCATTCTTCTGGTGAGGGCAGGGTAGGCATCTCGGCGGGGGCTCGAGGTCTCGATGTCCTGATCATGCAGATGCCTCGCCGGTCCCCGGTCTATGAAGCGGCCCTTGTCGTTGCGGCCGGAGCCGCTCAGGGCTCTTCATCATGACGGCCCCAAGACGCTTGCCGCCACTGAATGCGCTCAAGGTCTTCGAAGCCGCGGCGCGGCATCTGAGTTTCAGAAAGGCGGCCGACGAGCTCCACGTCACTCCAGGCGCAGTGAGCCACCAGCTGAGCCAGCTCGAGTCGATGCTTGGGATCAAGCTCTTCGAGCGAATCGGGCAGGGGATCCGCCTCACTCCTTCCGCGCGCGCCTGCCTTCCTCGTCTCCAGCATGGTCTGGAGGCGCTTCGTGATTCGGTGGATCTGCTCTATACCGGGGCCCGCGCCATCATCAACGTGGCATCGCCGCCATCCTTTGCACAGCGCTGGCTGCTGCCCAGACTGCACCGTTTCGTCATGGGCCAACCGGACATCGATGTGCATGTGAGCACCCGGCTTGGGCCATTCCTGTCGGAACGTCAGCAACGGCGACCGAGCCAGTTCGTCGAGGGCTGGGGGTCGAATGCCGACATCGTGATTGTATTCACCGACGTTGATCTTGAAGAACTCGACGCGCAATGCTTGATGGCGCTGTCGGTCGCGCCGATGTGCGCGCCACGGTTTCATCAGGCCAACGGGAGCTTCGACGACCCGTCGGCGCTCGATCGGCTTCACCTGCTTCACGATGACCGGGGCTCGCTTTACACCGACTCCCCTTTCTGGCGACTTTGGCTCGAACACGCTGGAGCGGGCGCGGTCGATCCCGACCTGGGGACGCATTTCGCTCACTCGCTGCTCTCGCTCAGCGCGGCCGAGGAGGGATTGGGGATTGTCGCCAGCACCCCAGTTCTCGCGATCGACTCCCTCAAGGAAGGACGTCTCGTTCGCCCGTTTGCCCTTGAAGTGCCCTTGCATGCGAGTTATCAGTTGTTCTCACCCAAGAGCTCGGCGCGTCGCAGCGACGTAGCGACCTTTCGGGACTGGCTGCTGACCGAAGCCAAGCATTCAGAGCTTGAGCGTCGCTCACTCAAACGTTGAAAACTCCTGCGGTGACAGGCGCCCCATCCAGCGCTATTGTCGTTGAGCGTTTTGGCTCGGCGGCTCGCGCCGCCAGGTCGATCGCTTCTGTGTAACGGATTGATATCGGGGGCCCCGATGAACTTTCGCACTTTCGATCGCGCTCACCGCGAACCCGCCGCACCGATGCTTCCGCTCGTCGATCCGGCGGGTTGGACCCGAGAGTCGCTGTCCCGACTCGAGGACTGGAGTTATCGCCTGACTGATGATGATGTAGCCGCGGTACTGACCGCAACAGCTCGCGTGCGTAACCGCCAACTCGCGCCTGAGACTATCGGTCGTGAGGATTTCCCGCTCGGTCGCTTTGGGCTCGTTCTCGATGATGTCCGCAAGGAGCTTGCGCAAGGGCGTGGCATCGTCATGATGCAGGGCTTCCCCGTCGATCGTATGGACAAGCTCGATCGCGCGATTGCCTATCTGGGGGTGGGTGCCTACCTGGGTGAGCGTAAGGTTCAGAACCGCGAGGGACATGTCCTGGGGCACGTGAAGGACCTCGGAGCAGACTTTGCCGACCCACTGGTGAGGGGTTACAAGACGCGCGCCGCCCTGCATTTCCACACGGACAACTGTGATTACGTCGGGCTCCTCTGTATCAACACCTCGAAGACCGGCGGCGAGAGCATGGTGGCCAGTTCAGTGACCGTCTACAACACGATGCTGGCTCGCTGGCCTGAACTCGTCGACGCCTTGAGGGGAGAGTTCTACCGTTCGCGTCATGGCGAGATGAATCCGGGCGACCTCCCTTGGTATACCCAGCCCATGTTTACCTTCCATGCCGGTTATTTCAGTGCCGTCGGAGCGGGGACTTTCATCGACAAGGCACAGGCCTTACCTGGCGTGCCGAAACTGACCTCCGTGCAAGCAGAGGCCATTCGGCGGTATCGCGAAACCGCCCGAGAGTGTTCGACCGATATTCCCTTTGTGCCTGGCGATATACAGTTTCTCAACAATTGGGTGACGCTACATGCTCGCCGCGAATATGAGGATTGGCCCGAGGAGAGCCGCCGCAGGCACCTGTTGCGGCTATGGCTCGACGACCCCAGCGGCAGGCCCTTGCCGAGGGCTCTGCGAGAAGGTCTGCCTGGTCAGGGTTATGTGATCGAGGGGCTCAAGCCGATCGCCCCGCTCGACGTCTTGGAGGCCGAGTCTGCCTGATCGGCCGATACAGGCACCATCAGCGCGTCAAGCGCCACGCAGTATCCTGGCCCCACCAGCATTGGATTGAGATCAATTTCGCTGATCAAGCGTCTGGCCTGCCAGGCGAAGTCGCCAACCGCCTCGATCGCCCGGATGAGCGCGGCGACATCACAGGCTGGTGAGCCACGGACGCCCTGCAGCAATTTCAAGAGCGCCGGTTGCTCGTGGAGCATGGCGAGGGCGTCACCTTCGCGAAGCGGCAAGGCCCTCAGGGAGGGTGCTGGGTGCAGTTCGACCAGCACGCCACCAAATCCAACCGACAAGACCAAACCGAACTCCGGGTCTCTCGCCACCCCCACCAGGACTTCGACACCCTGGCCGATCCAGCGTTCCACGAGAATGCCAGCGAGGGCCGGTTGCGGAGCGGGGAGTTGCTGATGACGTTCGATCAGGGCGATCCACGCGTCCTCAAGAGCCTCAGGGTCTGCGATTTCAAGATGAATCAAGCCCCATTCGGTGCGGTGTGCAATCTCGTCCGAGATGGCCTTCAGGACGACGGGATAGCCGATCTGCCGCGCCGCTTCCCGCGCCTCCTCGAGCGAGCGAGCGAGGTGGTGGCTCAGGATCGGGATGCCAGCGGCTGCGAGCCACCGTTTGGCGTCGTACTCATGAATCGTGCGGCGCGACCTGACTAACGGCGCGTCTGGCAGGGGCGCGCGGTCCGGCCGCCGAGGGGGGAGGGGTCGCGCCCATTGGCCGAGTCGTTTGATCGCCAGGAGTCCTTGTTGTGCCCCGCCGATGACCCCCACGCCTGCGCTTTTCAGGATCTGCAATTGATCGCTGCGGAACATTCCGCTGCGCATGCTCAGGCTGTAGAACGGCTTCTCGTGGCGCTGCGCGGCGTCGGCGAGGATTTGGGCGAACTGGGCGCTGCGCCCGGGATTGTTCAGGGGCTGGTGATCCGTGCCTTCGATGCAGAGCACGACCGCATCGTATTGGGACGAGGCACCGAAGAGGTCCAGCGCTTGCTGATAGTGCTGCCGGAAGTCGCCATTACCCCAGGCGTCGAGCGGATTGCCCAGCCCCGTCACCGGCCCTGGTGTGCGGGACACCGTCCCGAGCGCCTCCTCCGAGAGCACTGGGAGATCCAGCTGGCAGGCGGCGGCACGATCCAGTAAGAGCTCGACCTGCCCACCGGAACCGGTGACCACCCCAATGCGCGGGCCCCTAGGGCGATGACGGCTTTGGCAGGCAGCCAGAACTTCGCAGAGTTCATCGAGATCGTTGACCTCGATCGCACGGTGGGATCGGAGCATCTCGCTGAAGACCCGTGCCTCACCCGCAAGGCCACCGGTATGGGTGAGAATCGCCTGTCGCGTCCGTTCGCTCTTGCCGACCTTCAGAATCACGACGGGTTTGTCGGCATCAACAGCAC
Source organism: uncultured Burkholderiaceae bacterium (assembly GCA_964488395.1). GTDB lineage: Bacteria > Pseudomonadota > Gammaproteobacteria > Burkholderiales > Burkholderiaceae_E > SYIM01. The sequence goes on from CAZAVT010000019.1 coordinate 6,957, forward strand.
GATCGAGCAGTTCGAGAAAACGGGATGGTTCGCGGATCGATTCGCTGAAGAGCGCAATGACCTTGGTGTCGGGATCATTGATCAGGTACTCGAGATAGTCAGAGGTCGACAGGACTGCCTCATTACCCGAAGAAATGATGTGGCTGAAACCAAAGCGACGACAATCGACGAGGATCGAACTGCCCATCGATCCGCTTTGGGAGATCAGACCGACATTACCTGCCAGGCGAAGCGGATCGTGAACCTCATTCATATAGGCGCTGCTGCGTGAGGCCGGACTGAGCACGCCCATGCAGTTTGGACCGCATAGTGCAATGCCGGCCCCTTGGCTGATCGCGACCAGTTGCCGATTCAGATCCTGCGAACCAGCCTCTGAGACCTCACCAAATCCGCTTGAATAAACGACTGCGGCCCCCAGTCCCTTTTTGGCGAGACAGCGATAGGCCTCCAGGAGTCGGGTGTTACTGATGCAAAATGCCGCGAGATCGACCTGATCGGGAATGGCTTCGACGCTGGGGTAGCAACGATGGCCCAGCACCTCGGTGTAAGAAGGATTGACCGGATAGACCTTGCCCTGAAACCCCAGACTGGACAGCGACGCGAGGATCGAGCGGCCGGTCGAGGGCTTGGACGATGCGCCGATGACAGCGATCGAACGGGGTGCGAGCAGCCGGGCGAGCGAGTCCGCGGGTGCTGGTGGGCGAGCCCGCTGAAGCGTGTCGTCGTGCCCGGGACTCAAGACTCGTTCCCGGAGAATTGGGACGCCCGCCACGCGAGCGCGGCCTTCAGTCCCTGCTCATCCTGGATACGGCGAAAGGTTCGCCCGACCTCGGTGTCGATGGCGTAAAGGGGCGCCAGCAGATCCAGTCCGGTCTGCATCGCGGCAGACAAGCCCTGGTCCGCCCCTCGATTGATCGCCAGCTTCAACCGGCTGAGGGCCTCGGGTGCGATGAGTGCGAGCCGTCGCGCGTAGGCATCGGTCGCCGTCTCAAGCTCCGATCGGGGAACCACACGATTGACCATGCCAAACTGAAGCGCCTGGTCCGCGTCGATCAGATCCCCGAAATAGAGCAATTCACGAGCCCGCTTCAGCCCGATGATCCAGGGCATGATCATGGCAGGACCGGCCGTCGAGAAACGAACCTCCGGCTCGCCAAAGCGGGCGTCTTCGGCGGCCACGCTCAGATCGCAGAACATCGCCAATTCGCACCCACCCCCAAGCGCATGACCCTGGATCGAGGCGATAACGGGCTTACGCATTTGCCATGGGGTCATCTCGAGTCTGAGCCCTTCACCGAGTCGTTCGTGCCATTGAAGGGGGTCGTGTCGGATCGCTTGTCGTTGAGGGTCGTTGTTCTCCATGTCGTATCCGACACAGAAGCTGCGTCCGCTCGCGCGGAGCACAACCACCCGAATGTTCGGGTCCTTGTCAGCCTCGGCGAATCGCGCCGCTAGCCGGCCGCGCATCTCGCCGTTCAGGGCATTGAGCTTCGCGGGTCGGTTCAGCGTGATGTAGCCAACCCCCTCACGGGCCTCGTAAAGAACCAGGTCGTCCACGCTCGCTCCGGGGAATCAGTCGGCGCTCGCCCCGGTCGCCTGGACCACCTTGCCCCATTGCTCGGCCTCCCTGCGCAGGAATTCAGCCGACGCCGCAGGGGGGAGATTCAGGATGACCTGGCCGAGCTGTTGGATCCGACGACGGGCTTCGGGCGATTGAAGAAACTCGTCAATGGCCGAATGAAGCGTGGTTGCGATTTCGGGGGGGGTCGCAGGAGGCAGGACTGCGGCGAACCAGCTCGAGACGACATAGCCTGGCAAGACCTCTGCCACGGTGGGCACATCGGGCAACGCCGTGAGCCGCTGATCGGCTGTGACCGCGAGAAACACCACCTTGTCTGAACCAAAGTAGGGCCCCAGCCCCGACTGGAATCCGAACACGAAGTCCACATGACCCGCGATCAGGTCGGCGGTCGCAGGCGCCATGCCCTTGTAGGGGATGTGATTGAACTGCACTCCCGCCATCATTTCGAACAGTGCGACGGACAGGTGGGAGCTCCCGCCGACTCCCGCCGAGCCATAGCTCAGTCGACCAGGATTGGCCTTGGCCAGTGCGATGAAGTCGCGGATGTTGCGCGCCGATACCTTTGGATTGACCGTGACGATCAGAGGCGCGCTCGTCATGATCGAAATCGGTACGAACTGAACCGGATCGAACGGCAGGTTTCGGTAAAGGCCCTTGTTCACGGCGAGCGGGGCCTCGGTTGTCACCAGGATCGTGTATCCGTCCGGCTTCGCGCGATATACCAGGTCAGCCCCGATGTTGCCCGCGGCGCCGACTCGGTTCTCAACCGTGACGGGTTGCTTCCATTTGAGCGTCAAGCCTTCGCCGATCATCCGCGCGAGAACGTCGAGTCCGCCGCCAACGGCATAAGGAACGACAATTCGGATCGGCTTGTTGGGGTAGGGCTGTGAATGCGCGGGAGCGTGGGCGAACCCGGCCATTGCGCACGCGACCAGTAGCCAGGCAAATGGGCGAGAGAACATGGGGTACCTCCGTCAGGAAAGTTCGAGGCGCGAGGGCGCACGTCGATCGATCGCATTGAGCCAATGATCCGTCGCCAGCGGCGTCACTCGATTCGGACGATAGGTGGCGTGCGGGCCCTTGTCACCCGAATCGTTTTCATCGGGGTGTTGAAGTCGTCTCATCAGGACGATCATGGATTGCCATTCGGTGTGACGGTCCGATCGCTTGCGCCACCACGATAGCCGCCCGCGACCCAGAGGCAGAAGTGCGGGTCCGCATGGCGGAGCTCGCCCGAGATCCACCGACCATTCCAGCTGAACCTGCCCATCTTGTTCTCCAGCGTGACTTCGATGCTGCCATCGTCGGTTCTGCGGTAGGTCGCCCCGCTAAAGGGATGGGTCTCCAACGTCATGCGCCGGTGATGCACCCAACTCACTCGGGCTTGATGCCGGAGACCTCGGCCACCCGACGCCAGTTGGCGATATCAGCGGCCATGATGCGCATCACTGCTTCGGGCCCGGCAGGGGCCGCTGCCTCGTAGCCCAGGGTCTTGAGACGGCTTTGAACATCCCCGTGCTGAATGGCCTGGGCTGCAGCACCATGCAGGCGTGAGATGGCTCCTGCAGGTGTTTTGGCCGGAGCCGCCAGTCCGACCCAGAACACATACTCAAACCCGGGTGCGACCGATTCAGCAATCGTCGGGGTGTCCGGCAAGGCTGCTGAGCGCTGCAAGCCAGTGGTCGCAAGCAATCGGATCTTGCCGGTCTCCACGTGACTGCGGATCGCCCCTGGGGATGCGAAGGTGTAGTGTGATTCGCCGGTCAGCAGCGCGAGCACAGCTGGGGCGCCCCCCTTGTACCGGACTGTCTCCGCCTGGATGCCGGTCATGCTCTTGAGAAGTTCATTGCCGAAAACGTCGCTGATGCCCTGTCCCGCATAGTTGAGCTTGCCCGGGTTGGCGCGGGCATAGGCGATGAACTCCGCCATCGTCGTCACCGGTACTGTTGCCGAGCTTGCGAAGGCCACCGATCCTGAAAAGAAGTGGGCGATGCCGGTCAGTTCGCGGGTCATGTCGACATTGAAGCCCTTGTTTGAAAAGGGCAAGAGTGGGTGTCCGGACGTGGCAACCAGCAAGGTGTGACCGTCGGGCGCTGCGCGCAGCGTCGCTTCCAGCGCAATCTGACCACCTGCACCGGCTCGGTTTTCGACGACAACCGGGACACCGAGCGAAGCCGACATTTTGTCGCCGATGGCTCGGGCCACCGCATCGGTGGGGCCGCCTGCGGCGAGCGGAACCATGAGGCGGATCGGTTGGCTCGGAAAGGCGGGCTCGGCTTGGGCGGGACGCGTAACGGCGCCAGAGAATGCGATCAGCGTGACGAGGATGCAGTTCAGAAAGCCCATCGCGCTCTCCCCAGGTTGGTATTTGCTGATTGATCGCTGTATAACACGAACGCAATCCGGATTCGATGGGCTTGAAAGGATCGGCAAGCGGTCATTCAACTTGGCGCGGTTTGGAGCTTGGCGAGGAAAGTGGGCGATGGCGTTGATTCGGAGTTATCAGGAGTTGTTGCAGGGTGACGGCGATGATCCGCCCCCTGAATTCCGCGTTCAGAGCCCGGCTGATAGTACGCCGATCGAGGTGCCGGTCGCGGTCTATGTCTCGCGCGAATTCCACGAACTGGAAAAACGCCGCTTATGGGCCCGCTCGTGGCAGGTGGCCTGCCGAAAGGAGTATCTGGCCGAGCCGGGCGATCAGTTTGTCTACGATATCGCTGACAAGAGCTATTTACTGGTGCGTGCCCGCGACGGTCGGATCCGTGCCTTCGTCAATGCCTGTCTCCATCGTGGTCGGCGACTGCGCGACCATTCAGGCCATGCGCCGTCCATCCGCTGCCCCTTCCATGCCTTCACCTGGGACCTGGAGGGTGGCATTCGCCGAATCCCCAATCGCGAAGAAGAGTTTCCTGCCTGCGCCGATGCCGACTGGAAGCTGCCCGAGATCGCCGTCGGCCAATGGGGCGGCTTCGTTTTCATCAATCCCGACCCCGCTGCCGAACCGCTCGAACACTACCTGGGTGACCTCTCCCAGCACTTTGCCCGCTGGCCACTTGACTCGCGGCGACTCACCACGCATGTCATTAAGAAGCTGCGCTGCAACTGGAAGATTGCCCAGGAAGCCTTCATGGAGGCCTACCATGTCATCGCGACCCATCCGCAGTCTGCATGGGCAACGGGCGACGGACCGCTTTCGCAATACGACGCATTCGGGCACTTCAGCAGGGCGATCACCCCGCGAGCGGTCGCGAGTCCTCACCTGCCTCGGGCGATCAGTGAGCAAGCGATCCTCGATGGCTTGCTGCTTCGCCTGAGTCGAGGCGACCGCATCGAGGTCGGCCCGGGGCAAACGGCGCGCTCGATCTATGCGGCTCATCAGAAGCATGATCTCGCTCGGATGATCGGCGAAAAAGCCGCAGCCCGGCTGAGCACCGCAGAAGTTGCGGATCTGATCTACTACACGGTATTCCCGAATTTTCATCCGTGGGGTGCGTATTACCAGAGCGTGTACTTGTTTCGACCCAATGGAGATGCACACGATAGTTGCCTGATGGAATTCATGCTGCTGACGGTGGCCGATGAAGCTCCGGTCGGTCCGCCGCCGCTCATCGAACTCGATTTTGACGAGAGCTGGACTCAGGCGGTCGGGCCACGCGGACGGATTTTCGACCAGGACTCGTTGAACATGCCAGAGGTCCATCGGGGTCTGCTCGCGACCCAGGCCCGCACCGTGAGGCTCGCTCGGCGCCAGGAAGTGAAGCTGCGGCACTTTCATGCGCTCTATCGTGATCGGTTGGGCGCACAGGCGTTCGATCAGGCATTGGCCGAGGCTCGGACGGTCTGAGCGTCTGATATCGTTAAAAGGATGTGTTGAAGAGGATTCAAGCGTGTACATCCCAGCTCATTTCGCCCTGAGCGATCCCGCCGCCCTCCATAGGATCATCCGCGAGCACCCACTAGGGGTCCTGGTCACGGGCCTGGGTGCGGCGCTTGATGCCAATCACATTCCCTTTGAGCACCATCCGGACAAGGGCACGCACGGCGTGTTGAACGCGCATGTGGCCCGAGCCAATCCGGTCTGGCAGGAGTGCGGTGGCGGGACCCCGGTGATGGTCATCTTCCGCGGTCACGAAAGCTACATCTCGCCCAATTGGTATCCCAGCAAGCACGAAACCCATCGTTTGGTCCCTACCTGGAACTACGAGGTCGTCCACATTCACGGTCGCCTGTTCGTGCAGGACGATGAGACCTTTGCTCGGGGTGTGGTTGCGCGATTGACTCGACAGCATGAGGCCTCAGAGCCTCGGCCCTGGAAGATGGGTGATTCGGCTCCTGATTTCATCGACGCGATGCTGCAGGCCATCGTCGGGATCGAGATTCATATCGATCGGATCGAGGGCAAGGCCAAGCTCAGCCAGAATCGCGAGCCGCGCGATCGAATCCATGCGGCCGATACCTTGGCTGAGCGCGGCGAACCACGCCTTGCACAGTCGATGCGTGAGGCAGGCTGATTGGTCGAATGAGCCAGCTGCCGTTGATCCTTCGAGCGGCCTGCTTTGCGGCAGAAAAACACCGCCATCAGCAGCGCAAGGGCGCGGAGTCGACACCCTACATCAACCATCCGCTCGAAGTGGCCCGCCTCCTGAGCGACGAAGGGAGCGTGACCGATCCTGAGGTGATCGCGGCTGCCTTGTTGCACGACACGATCGAGGACACCGAGACTACGGCGCAGGAGCTGAGAGACCGATTTGGTGCGCGCGTCGCCGACCTGGTTCTCGAGGTGACCGATGACAAGTCGCTGTCCAGGGATCTGCGCAAGCAGTTGCAGATCTTGCATGCGTCAAGGAAGACGACGGGTGCGGCTCTCGTCAAACTCGCTGACAAGATCGCCAACGTGCGCGATATCGTTGACCGCCCGCCCTCCAACTGGACGCTCGAGCGACGGCTCGAATATCTCGACTGGGCCCAGCGCGTGGTTCAGGGTTTGCCAGCGGTCAGTTCCGTGCTTGAGGCCTTGTTCGAGCAAGAATGTCGACGGGCCGCCGATCAACTGACCGGTAAGAACTCAAGCGACATCAACAACGAGAGTCAAGCTCATGGTGACAAGAATTTCGGGCGGTGAAGGTACCGCTGCCATACGCGGACTGAAGGGCCTTGACGCACTGGATGAGACGGCTGCTAAGGAGACGCTGGAGCAGCTCGCCACGCAGATCGCCGGCAGGAACGGTGTGCTGAAGCTGATGCACACCAGCAAAGACCGCGATATGGTGTTCGAGCGAAAGGGCGATGCGCGATTTTTTGCCCGGCGAGACAGCAAGATGGCCGCGACTGCCGAGGCGCTTCGCAAGATGTACGAACGAGCTGGATTGGCGCCGCAGGCGCGTGCGCAACTCGATCGTTATCTCACCGCTCACCGTAACCGTGTTGGCGGGAGCGAGTTCGCCGCGCTGATACGGGAGCACCTCCGTCCGACCGAAACATCGAATCCCTCAGGGCTATCGGACCATGTGATCCAGCGGGTGCTGCCCCGTCCCGCCGAGCGGGTGGGCCGGTTTATGCGCAGTAAGGTTTTCGGCACCCCCGCGGAACGAACCGCACTTCCCGACGCCACGGCCGTGGCGATTGCCATTCTCAAGAACAAGCCCGAGTTCAAGGCCGATTACGCGATCGGCGCACCGGACGACCCCGATCGGCTCCAGGGCCTCACGGTTTCCGCCCAAAGTGGCCAACAAGCGCTCAACCCCTCGCGGCCGGTGGTGCTCTTTCTGGGAGGCTCGCACGAGCGAATCGAGCCTAACGTTGAAGAGTTCGCCGATGAGCTCGGCCCGGGCTTCGAGGGAGGGGTGAACCTGCTCGCAATCAACTATCGAGGCTTTGGGGGAAGTGCACCAACCGATGTGACCCCACGCACCGTGATGGACGATGGCCGCAAGGCCTACCAGCATCTTCGCGACCTAGGCTTCCCCCCGGAGAAAATCATCCTGCGAGGCTACTCCATGGGGGCTGCGGTGGCGGCTCGTATCCATGCCGAGGTGGCCTGGCGCGGTGACCGCCTGGGTGGCGTGATTTACGATCGGCCGATGGCCAGCGCCGCGCAGGTGGCGCGCGCAGAGAGTTGGATAGGGCCGATTGCCAGCGGGATCACTCAGCGATCGGTCGGGGATTTTGGTGCTGCCAGCCACCTTGCGCGGCTGCCGGCTTGGGCGCTTGAGTCTGAGTCGTCAACGCCGGTCCGTGTCCTGGTCGACACCAGCCTGCACGGGCCGATGGGCTCAGCTCTGGCCGAACGCCACAAGTTCCCAGTGATTGCGACGAATGCTGATCATTTCGGCCACCAGGCGGCAAATAGAGCGGCAAGGGAGTTTTTGGCCGAATGCGCACGCAGTTGATCGTCTGATACCCACCTGTTTTTGAGGGTTGGCCTCGATGTGAGGGATAATCCGCAAACTTCGGATAATCCCCTCTGTGGCTCGGTTCTCAAGCAACACCCCACCTCGTGACCCGCCCGCCGGCCGGGCAGCCTCACTGACTCCAGCGACGCTGTTGACGGGCGCCCTCTTGATGGCGACGGGCGTCTGGTTGAGTTTCCAGCCGATCCACCGCGATGGGGCGCTGGCCCTCATCGAGTGGCTCGGCGTTTTCCCTCAGGTGGCTTGGCGAAACATCAGCGTGTTCGGCCTTGGCTGGTGCGCCGTGTTGATCATCTCCTTGGTCGACCGCGGTGATCAGGGGGGGCGCAAGGCGCTGGTGCTGTTGCTGATCGGTGGCTTGCTCATCCAAGCGCTCAAGTCGCTGATCGATCACCCGCGTCCCGGGCTGGTCCTCGATCTCGACCCATCCCTCGGCCTCAGTCCCGTGCGAGACCGGCTCTCGATGCCCTCGGGCCACGCCTTTGCCGCCTTGACCTGTGCGACCGTGCTGTGGCTTGCCGCCGACGACCGGGCCGCCCGTTGGCGAATGGGGCTCATCGGTTTCTTGGCGGCCGTGCTCGTTTGCCTTTCACGGATTGCGCTGGCCGATCACTGGCCGGCGGATGTCCTGGTTGGTGCGGGGCTCGGCCTGTGGGCCGGCCTGGCGGCCCATGCGCTCGCGCCCCGACTGACTGGATCGGGCGGCGTCCAGTTGCCCTGGGCCGCCCTCTTGATCGAGTGTGCCGCCGCGTTTAGTGCCGTGACGATGGGTCTGCGCGATCCCGCGACGAGCCTGCTGGGCTTTGCGCTCGGCGGCGCTGCGCTGCTCAGCGTCGGGGTTCGTCTCTGGCAGCTCAGCCCCTGGCAATCAAGCGGGATAAAGGCGGGTCAGCCGGTCGACGGGGCCGGCCCTGTGACCACGCTGATCGCGCTGCTGGTGCTCTATGGCTTGATGCTCGGGGCGGCCCCGCTTTTTGATGTTGATGAAGGGGCTTTTGCCGAGTCCTCGCGCTACATGTTGATCTCGGGCGACTGGCTGCACACCACCTTGCTCGGTGTTGATCGATTTGACAAACCGATTCTGGTTTATTGGCTGCAGGCCTCCTCGCTCGCCCTCTTGGGTCCCTCGGAGTTCGCGGCTCGCTTGCCTTCGGCGATGGCTGTGGTGATGGCCTGCATGGCGGTGGGACGTGCGATGACGGCGCGATTCGGCCCGGTGGTGGCCTGGCGCGCCGCATTCATTCTCGGGACCTGTCCAGGACTGTTGTTGATCGGCCGGGCTAGCACAGCCGATGGCCTGCTCAATGCTCTGTTGATTGCAACCGCGCTCAGCCTTCTCGCCTTCGTGCAAACGGGCAGGACCCGCAGCCTTACCTGGGCTTACCTTTGGTGCGGCCTTGGGCTGTTGACCAAGGGGCCAGTGGCGATTTTGGTTCCCGGTGCGGCATTGGTGCTCTGGTCGCTCGCGAGTGATCGCGGCCGTACGGCGCTTAGGGCTATGATTCATCTGCGGGGTTGGCTGCTCCTCCTTGCCGTGACTTCACCCTGGTACGTTTATGCATTCCTGCGCCACGGCGAGGCGTTCATCAACGGTTTCCTGGTTCGCCATAACCTCGAGCGCTTTCTGGGCCCGCTCGAAGGGCACGGTGGTTCGGTGGGCTACTACCTGCTGTTGCTGCCCATTCTGGTTCTTCCCTGGTTCCCGCTGCTGGTCCAGGCCCTGAGCCGAATCCGGACCTACTGGTCGGAACCGACTAGCCGTTTTCTACTGCTCTGGGCAGGCTTCGTTTTCGGATTCTTTTCGCTGTCGGGGACCAAGCTTCCCCATTACCTGCTCTACGGGATTCCGCCACTCGCCATCCTGATGGCGATCGAGTCGACGCGTGTCGGCCGCTGGGGGCGCTGGATGATGGCGCTTTCGATAGCGGTCTTTCTTCTGGTGGTGCCGGTCCTTCCGCTGCTGGCTGATCGTTGGGGCTCGAAAATCCCCGACGAGTGGATCCGGCAGTTGCTCGCAAGCGCGCCGGCGCCTAGCGACCTGCTGATCGGCTCGGGGGGGTTGGTCGCGCTGTTTCTGGTCACTGCTTTGCTGCGACGGCGGTGGGGCTGGCGCGAGCAGCAGGTGAGTGTTGCCTCGGTCGCCCTGCTTTGGGTCACCCTGCTGGTTCCTTGGGTGGGACAAACCCTGCAGGAGCCGTTTCGCGTGATGGCGAGCTGGGCCAGGGCGGAAGGCTGGCGTGTGGTCCAGTGGCAGATGTATCAGCCGAGCGTTGCGTTCTACCGCCAAGGGCCTGCTCCCCGGCGCGGACCTGAGCCGGGAGAGGTCGCGCTGGTGCGTGCCTCGCGTACCGATTTGTCAGGCCCGGAATTCGAAGTGCTGCACGAGTATCGGGGGTTGCGCTGGGTCCGTCGCAAGCTGGATTGACCCAGGGGCAGGGCCCGCGTCAGAGCGCGGCTGCAGGCATCAGCAAAAGCGTCTCGGGGAGCGGCAGGACGTCTTGCGGCGACCGGTGCGCTTACTCCGGGACGATGCCGGCGTTTTTCGCGACGTCAGCCCACTTGCCGATCTGAGCCCTGATGAATGCCGCGAATTCGGCTGGGGTATTGCCGACCGCGTCGGTGTTGTCCGCGTTCAGGCGTTCCCGGACCGATGGCTCTCTGAGTACCGCCAGGGCCTCCCGATACAGGCGATCGATGATCTCGGGCGGCGTCTTGGCAGGCGCGAGCAACCCAAACCAGTTGAGTGACTCGTAGCCGGGGACAGATGCCTCCGCAACTGTCGGTACATCGGGCGCGGCCGATACCCGGCTGGCGCTTGTGACCGCGAGCGCACGGACCTTTCCGGCGCGTACATGCGGCATTGAATCGGCCACGGGCATCGACATCATCGCGACGTGGCCACCGATCAGGTCGGTCAGGCCAGGTGTCGCGCCCTTGTAGGGAACGTGATGCAGGTTGACCCCGGCCATGCTCGCAAAGAGCTGCATCGTCAGGTGGGAGTTTGAGCCGACGCCAGCTGAGGCAAATTGCAGTTGGCCCGGACGCGATTTGGCGAGCGCGATCAAGTCGGCCACGTTTCTCGCGGGGCTGCTCGCGTTCACCAGAATCATGTTGGGGACCGAGACCGCGAGCGTGATGGGTGCGAGGTCACGTTCGACGTCGTAGGGAATCTTGCGAACGAGCGCCGGCAAAATGGTGAGCCCGCTCGCTGCCATCAGCAGGGTGTGTCCGTCGGGGGAGGCTTTTGCAACGTAATCGTTGCCAATCATCGTCCCGGCACCGGCGCGGTTTTCCACGATGACCGGTTTGCCCAGGCGCTCTGACAGTCCCGGGGCCATTAAGCGTGCAATCGAGTCGAAGCCCGAGCCGGGCGCACCGGGCACGATGATGTGAATCGGCCGATTGGGAAAAGGCGCCTGCGACCAGGCGGCTGTTGCCGCACAGACGGCCACTGCGGCGAACGCTCCACGAAGCATGCGCAACGCCGGGCGCGAGCAAATTGAACTGAGGTCCATTTCATGACTCCTGAAGGGAACCAGGTCCGCGTGCTGCTGCGGCGCTCCGAGCATTGCTGAGACCCTTGGGTGATAGGATCGTTCATTACAGAATAGGCGAGCAGATGGGCGGTGACAAGCGAAAGCTGTTGACCCATTTTGCGATTGCCGGCAACAGGGGAGAATGGCTCATGGGCAAGATCTCGGGCGCGCGCTTTGTCGCCGAATCATTGAAGGCGCACGGCGTCACCCACGTCTTTTTCGTCCCCACCATGTTGATGAAATCCCTTGCCGCGATGGAGGGCATGGGGATCCGCCGCATCATGACTCATGGTGAAAAAGCGGCCGCTTACATGGC
>CAZAVT010000020.1:0-18529 GCA_964488395.1 uncultured Burkholderiaceae bacterium
CCGAGTTCCTCGAGTCCCTGCTGGAGGCCAACCTGTTCTGGCAGGACACGGGCGGCGCGACCCTGTCGCTCGAGCCCTTCTCGCGAATGGTGCTGCTGGCCCTGCAATGGACGCGCGCTCAGGGCGATTCGCTCGAGGCGCTTGAGGCGGCGATCGAGGGATTTGCCGAGTCCGCGATCGTCTGGACCCGCACGATCGATCGCCTGAAGCTGGACTCAGCCTCTGCTGCGTCGACCGCGACCACCTTGCCGTCCGACCTGATCCACCGCGTCTGAAGGACGCCGCCATGGTGATCGAGTTCAACGCGTCGATCAAGAGCAGTTCCCGTGTCGAGATTCGTCCCGTGGGCGAGGGCGGGGGCGATCAAGGGATGAAGTTCACCTTTGCCAAGCCCTCACTCGGCGCCCGGATTGGCCGTGGTGCGCTCAATGTGCTTTCCCACCTGGCCTGCTTCATTCCGGGCGTCAAATACACCAAGAACCACTACAACCCCGCCCAGTGGCGAGCCTTCAGGGACTTGGTATTAGCGACCCACAATAACGACCTCCAATCGGGCAAGCTCACCGAGGAGAAGCTTGCCACGATCCTGGAGGCCTACAGCCCGCACAAGCGGCTCACCCAGGGCAAGGCTGCGGCGGTGCTCGAGGACGTGCGTCGCAGCATCGCCGGGCAGACGCCGGTGGCCCGACAGCCCGATCGTCTGAATGCCAGCCAGTCGGCGCCGCTGCGCGGCCTGCGCACCCTCAAGGTCCGCCTCAAGGGCCTCAACGAGGCGGGCCGCTTACTCAGAGACCAGGTCGCTCGCGGCAGCAGTCCCAAGGCTGATGCGATCCGCGATGTGTTGCGCCCGGGTCAGAAGCTAAGTACCCCCAGCATCAAGGCCGGTCAGATCGCGCTCCAGACCTATGCCAATGGCAAGGCGAATTTCGCCTGGACCGGCCGCGGCATGGACGCCGAATCATTGGACGTCTCGCTGAACACCATCATTACCGATGTCAGCTCGGCGGACATCACACGACTCCAGCAGGCAGCCCAAGATCAGCCTGACAAGCCTGCGATCCTGTCCATTCCACTGGCGCTTCGTTCAAAGGCCTTCAGCCTGCACGAAGACCATTCGGTCGAACTGGCGGTCGATTTTAGGGCGAAGAAGCTCCTCTTTCTGGACGCCAAAGGCGAGTCCATCGAGAGGTCCAGCAAGACCTACGATAACGGTGACATCAAGGCAGCCCTGGTGAAGTTCGGGCACACCGTGTTCGGTCAGGACTGGGACTCTGGGACCGGGATCATCCAGATCACCCAGGCCAAGCAGCAGGGCGCGAACGACTGTGGCGCATTCACCCATGAGTTCACCCGCCGGCTGATCGACGGCCAGTCGGTCGGCGATATCGAACGCGACTTCGACAAGGACGACCGCAGGGCGCTACGGATCGAGATGGCGCGGGACATCGACGCCTATCATGGCGACCCGGATCCGGTGGAGGATCCTGGGCCCGCAGCCGTTCCAGGCGGGTCTTTTGCGGCGCAGTCGGTCCCCGGGGGCGGGGCGCGGCAGAGCGATCGTTTCGAGGACGATCCGGACTTCTTTGACCTGGGGCGCGGACAGCCCCGGTAGCGATCAGCATCGGTCGCTCAGCCGTTGACCAGGGCGGGACGCCAGCTCCAGCGTGCAATCGCCCATCATTCGCTCCCGATGGGCTGTGACATGCCTACGACGACACCCTACAATCGCGCCGTGTGTTCCAACGAATAAGAGATTGTCATCATGGCTAGCGCTTTTCAATTGCTTCTGAACGAATTCGCGACCAGCCGTGGCTTGGTGACCGAGCCCAGTGCCTACGGACTCGAGTTTGAGTGCGAGGGGCACACGGTGATGGTGGTGGAGCATCCCCTGCACGCCGACCATCTGCTCGTCGAGGTGACGGTCTCGAGCCTGCCGGCCGATCCGCCCGCTCGGGCCTTGGCGCTGATCCTGCAGATCAACGAGGCGGCGCGTTTCGAGCACGACTGGACCATCCTGCTTGACGGCGAGCAGCAGCTCACCCTCAGTAGCCGCGCGCCGCTCGCGGGCCTGAGCGGCGCGGCGCTCGAGGCCTTGATGGCAGACGGTATCGGCCGCGCCCAGACCCTGCTCGAATTGCTCAAAAGCCTCGACGAGACGACAGGTCAGGCCATTCCGATCGAGGCGGACGGCGCAGCGCGCGAGTCGCTCATGCCCATGAATATTCGCGCCTGATCGCGGGGGGCTGGCATGGCCGTCATCACCCAGATCAAGTGCGGGGGCAACCCGCTCACCCGGCAGTCAGGGGTCGATACCCTCAAGGCACTTGATCGCGCGGGCGCCGAGCAGTTGCTGACCTCGCTTCGCAGTGATCTTCGGGAGAAGACCGGCGTGGTCCGCCTGCTCCACACCTCAAGCGCGAACCAGGCCATGAAGTTCAAGAATGCCGGCGCGTTCAAGCGGATGTTCCTGTCGGGAGAGAAGCTCCAGCGATCGGGTGAGGTCATCGCACAACTCCTTCGATCGGCTGGGCTTTCCGAGGCCAAGGCCACCGCCTTTGAGGCCTATGTGCAGAAGCGGGCAGAAAGCGGCGTCCAGGCACAGCAGGTACTGAAGTACATCGATATGCTTCGAGCCGAGACAGGCGCCACGCCCGGCGAGGCCCTCGAGAAGTTTGGTGTTTCCCTCAATCAGCAGGGTCGCGCCGAGGGTCGCGTGCTGGGTCACGGCGCCGTCGGCGAAGCGGTGGTGGTCCGCTACCGGGGTGAGGACTATGTCTACAAGCAGCCGCTTCCTGACCCGGACTCCCCGGATTCCCTGGAAAGTCTGAAGCTGATTCATACCGGCCCGGCAGGTGCCGAGGCGAACGCAGCTCCGTCGAAAAGTCGCCCCTCATTCGAGCCTTACGACCCCAGCGCCACCAACAAGGGATTGCTGAACCGCGACCCCCCTGGGTTACTCGCGGGAAAGCAGGACTTCGATCTGGACTCTTCCAGTAATGGTTCGATGCGCGACGTCATTAACCCGTATTTCGCAAATTTCCTGATCTCCTTGGATGATCTGGAGGTTTCGGAACCGAAGGACGAGCAACCCGGCCAGCCATCGAACCGGGCAAAGAGCCCTTTGGATGTCCAAAAACCGCAGGCTCAACCTCAGCTGACGGTACCTGTGCCGTCGCCGATCGTCGAGGAGGAGTTCCAGTCGCAGTTTGTCATCAGGGCGGAACCTGCTCAGCCGAGCAAGACCCCCTCGACGACTAAGCTTGCTCGAATGGGCCTCGGGGTGGCGGCGCGGGTCAAGGACCTGCCGCAGGTCATTACGCCCTCGGTCTACGTGATCCGGGAGACCCCGTCCGACGGGGGGGCCATCCAGTACCATGCGGTGGCTGGCCAGCAGCGGCTCAAGGACTGGGCCCGAGCGCAGCAGCCGGGCTCGAAGTTCGCGGTCACTGGTCTGCTGATGCCGAAGGCGAAAGGTCAGTCGCCTATTGAGTACCCGGAAGCCGTCAGGCTGGAGGACCCCAACCCGCCGCCTCGCTTGAAGGTCGCTCGTGGCGACTTGACGGCGCTGGCGAAGTCTTCTCTCGAGCTGCTCAAAGGCCTCGCGTCGCATGGCTTCATCCACGGGGACATCAAGCCCGAGAACCTCATCTGGGATGCCAAGACCAAGACGCTCCAGGTGATCGATAACGATGGGCTCGCCAAGGTCTCGAAAATGCCTGGCTCCCAGGTCGAGGCGCAGAAAACCGTCTACACCATTACCTACGCGAATCCGGTCATGTTCGCGCCCCCCTACCGGGGGGGCGATGCCCCCCGGGTGGGGCTGGGCCGCGATCTCTTTTCGATCGGGATGGTGTTGCTCGCGGCGAGACCCGCAAAGCGGAGACGCTGATGAATGCCCTGACCTTCAGCCACGAAGGTCCATTTAAGTCGAAATATCGCATGAACCAGGGCGATTACAAGCAAGGCGTTCAGGACTTGCAAGGGGAGCGCTTTGCCGCCGGCAGCATTGAGGCCTTTGCTCGCGTCTGTATCCTGCGTGCGATCGAGTACGAGGAATCAAGGCTCAATCGCAAGGACTACGGGTTCGAGCGCTATACGCCTGACAACGACCAGCATCTGCTCGCCGAGCTCGACCGTGAGTTGCGAGCGAACTGATCGCCGACGCGCCTAGTCCTCAGCGCGCGCAGCGAAAGCCGATGTTGTGATGGCCTGCCGCCGGTGCTCTCGAAAGACCGCGGCCGCGTTCGGTGCTGCGCAGCGCGCTGGCGGCCGAGTCGTGACCACCGCCGCGTGTGGCGCGGACCGGCCCGGGTGCGGGGTCTTCACGCCCGTCGTCGGACCGGTAGGGATACGGGCGGTAGGCACTCGACACCCAGTGCCAGGCGTTGCCTGCGAGGCCGATGACGCCATAGGGGCTCGGATGCGCCGCATAGGTGCCGACCGGTGCTGTGTCATTCCAGGCGCTTGCAAATCGGGCATGGCTGGCCGTTGGCTCCGCCTCGCCCCAGGGGTAGCGCCGGGCGTCGGAGCCGCGCGCGGCCTTTTCCCATTCGGCTTCGGTGGGCAGGCGCTTACCCAGCGAACGGCAATAGGCCCACGCGCCCAGCCAGCTTGCCTCGACGACCGGGTGATCCTCGAACCCCGGGTCGGCTCGCCAGCGCCCTGCGACCGTGTGGATCCTGGCATCGCCATCATCCCAGTCGAAATATCGGCGCCCCTGAAGATCAGTCGTTCCGTGCTGCTCCAGGAAGCGGGCAAAATCCGCATTGCTGACCTGCACCCGATCGATCTCGAAGCCTTGCAGCACAACGGTATGGGCCGGCCGCTCGTCCTCGGGACCGTCGTCGCGGCCCATCGTGAAGGCGCCGCCGGGAATCGAGATCATGGGCGGGGACGCCTGCACGGCCGTCCCAGTCGTGGCGAGCCAAAGTCCTAGGGTAATGATCCGGAAGCGCACGGCACAAGTTTAGCGTGCCGCGATAGACTTTAAAAAAAGGCACGTTGAGCCTCGAGAGCACCATGAAAATCAACCAGTCGCAATTGAGTCACGTCAAAAGTCCGTCCACGGACATTGCCGCCGCGCAGTCAAAGGTCCTCCTTGAGCGAATGGCCCTCAGCCTTGTTTCGGCCAATGGGTCGGTGAAGAGTGGCTACCTCAAGCTTGTCCAGGCGGGCGACGACCAGCTGCGCTTGGGGACTCGCTGGTCCCGCCAGGCCAATGGGTCGACTTGCAAGGCGCTGAGCCTCGTGCGCGAGCTGGTCTCCAAGGCTTACGGCGAGCATCCTGCGGTCAACCAAGCCCTTGACACCTATCTCTCGGGCCGCGGGAACGGACGCATGGGGACCCAAAGCTTCGTGAAACTGGTCAGGGACCTCGAGGCGAGTACGGGTTCGGTCGGGCCAGCGGGCAGTCGGCTCGCCCAGGCCCGCGTCGCCCATGCGCGGCTCGACACCCGGGCGTTTGCCGAAGCACTCGCCAGCCCGAGCGATCCGCCGACTTCCTCGCTCATGCACGAGCAACCTCAGGAGACCGTGGTTGGAAACATTATTTCCTCCGAATCCTCAGCCCAGGTTCCCTTGCAGGTCGCCCAACAGCCCGTGCTTGCCGCTCAGCCCGGGCAGGTCGCCCCCGACGATCTGGAGGTGCCAATCCTCGGTGGGCCCGTCGACGCCGAACCGACGCAGGCACCCACGGCGGTGTCGGCCGCGACAGTTCGCCTGACCAAGGCGGCAGGCTTCTCGGTGCACTACGAGGGGCAGGCGCTCGAGGGGCGGCGTTTCACGCTTCTGGGGACTGGCCCGCACCGCGAGCTCGGCGCGCTGATTGATGGGGCGCTCGCTGATCAGGGGTTGAAGGCACCGCCGGGCGTCTCTCGGATCAAGGTCAACGATGACTGGGTCTACTGTGTCTTCGACGCTGCTGGCAAGGCGAGGGCCATCCTGCCCAAAGGAGAGGATCGGTCCCCGCGTGAGGTACCCATTCTGAGCATCGGTGATTACGGCGATATCAGCGATTTCTCCTTTGATAAATTTTTTATGGGAATTTCAAGGGCAGCAAGACCGAGCTGGGCGACACCAGCTGGGTGGCCAAGGAAGTCGTATCGAAGATCTTGGGTTTCCATGGACGTGACGCGACGAAGTTGAAGCAAGCTCTGGCGCCTCTCGACGGTGGAGGCTCGATGCTCGTCCAATTCACGATCCGCGGTCATCCTTTTGCCGCAGAGTTGACCTTGTTGCCTGGTAAGACCGT
Organism: uncultured Burkholderiaceae bacterium; assembly: GCA_964488395.1. Lineage (GTDB taxonomy): Bacteria > Pseudomonadota > Gammaproteobacteria > Burkholderiales > Burkholderiaceae_E > SYIM01. Next base: position 6,251 of record CAZAVT010000020.1, read on the forward strand.
CGCCGATATCGATGTTCGACGGCTACCCATGAGCGGACCGTCCATCCGAATGATCCCTTTGGATCAACCTTTCACCGAAGCGTCCCTGTCGGTCGACGAACTGGCCGACCGCCTGCCGGGCGCCCGCTTCGACAAGCGCGCCCGCGTCGCGTTTGCCCCCGAGTACACGGGCGTCCTGACCACGACAGACGGCGCTTATGTCAAGAAGTTCTACCAGGCCAGCGCCGCAAAGGAGAAGCTGCCGTTTTTCGAAAATCTGCTCGATCATGATCACGCCGACGCCGGTGGGTCGCCCGGGATCGCCAACCGGATGCTGGTGGGCGTACCGACGGCCGACAACAAGAAGTCCATCTCACCGCCCGGGCCCTTGACCCAACTGAGGGATGCCAAGATTGAGCCCGGTCGGATCGAGGAATTGAAACGTGCCGCGAAGACGGCGGTCGATGATCTCCTGATCGTCGCCCGCGCAGGCTTCGGCATGCCTGAGGCGAAGCATGAACACTATCTCTTGGACCCTACGGCGGAAACGCTCGAGATCAAGATGATCGATTTCGCGACCGGGCGTTATACCAGCGGTGCCGCGGCCAACCGGAAGCGCTTCGACAGTGCGGCGGATGATCTCTCTGGGATGCTGAAGCAGACGCTGGCCCAGGTGCGACCCAAGCTCGAAGCCGCCGCGATCAGCGAGTTTCTCCAGGAGATCAAGGACTACGCGCAGGAAGCCCGCAACACCCGGTTCTGATCCGCCAACCCTCGAAGAGGGCGATCATCGCGGGGGCTTAGCAGTCCAGGAACACCGTCTCACCGCTGCCCTGGAGCACGACGTCCCAGCGCCACTCAGGCCCGACGGGCTGGGCAATCAAGGTGTGGCGCCGCGTCGCTGGCACGAGCGTAAGCACCGGGTCTTCGTCGTGACCCTCGCGATCCGAAAAGTAGATCCGTGTGACCAGATGCTTCAGGAGTCCGCGCAGACCGATGGCGACCAGGATGTGCGGCGCCTGCAGTCCGCCGCCAGGGGCTGCCACCCGGCCCGGCCGGTAGGTCTCGATGCGGTAGCCCCCATCGGCATCGCTGTGGACCCTGCCCAGACCCGTGAGATCGGCCTGTTGCGGCCGCCCGCCCTGGGCGGACCGCTCCGGATAGCGACCCGCGAGGTCGGCCTGCCAGGTCTCGATCGACGCGTCACCGACCGGTCGACCGTCACCGTCGGTGATGCGACCGCTGATGACGATCGGTGTGGCCCCTGCCGGTCGCTGGATCGCGAGGGGTCGCAGGGCGATGTGGAAATACGGCCCGAAGGTCTGCGAGGTGGAGGGTTGAAGGCTCATGGCTCAGCGCTCCATGGGTGTGGCGTGACGACCCCGCAGGACAATATCGAATCGATACCCGATCGCTGAATCAGGGACGGTCGTCTCCCAGTCGAGTGAGGCGATGAGCCGGTCGCGTGCCTTGGTGTCGGGCACACAGTTGAAGATCGGGTCAAAGGGCAAGAGCGGATCGCCCGGAAAATACATCTGCGTGACCAGCCGCGTCGCAAAGGCCTCTCCCCAGAGTGAGAAGTGGATGTGCTTGGGGCGCCACGCGTTGTAGTGATTGCGCCAGGGATAGGCGCCCGGCTCGATCGTGATGAACCGATAGCGCCCATCGGCATCGGTGAGCGTGCGGCCGCATCCCGTGAAATGGGGATCGAGGGGCGAATGCGGGCCGTCATGGACATGCCGGTAGCGACCTGCCGAATTGGCCTGCCAGATCTCGACCAGCGTATGAGGTACGGGCTTGCCGCCATCGTCGAGCACGCGCCCGCTGACGATGATCCGCTTGCCGATCGGCTCGCCGGCGTGTCCTGCCGTGAGGTCGAACTCGGACTCGCCCACGCTGTCCTCGCCGAACACCGGCCCGCTGGTCTCTGACAGCGTATGCGGCACCATGACCAGGGCTTGCGTGGGTGCGCGCTTGCTCGTTGACGCGTAGGGCGCAAAACGGTAATCGGGCTGTGTGCCGGCCAGCGGGCGTCGGAAGACTTCGATCATGGGCGTTGTCCGAGGAAATCCTGGGGCCTGATTGTCGCGCAGGGCCCGCTCATTCGTCATGTTCAGTCGACCAAACGCGACACCGCGCGCAGTTCGTCGGGCGAGACTGCAGGGAGCCCAAAGAACTCGAGATAAGCGGGGATCTGCTCAAAGAGCATATCGACACCGACCTGGATGCGGCAGCCTCGCGCCTGGGCGGCCGCGAGAAAGGGCGTGATTTTCTCGCGCATGACGACTTCGCCGACGAAGGTCGATGCTGCGATGGCATCGACATCGACGGGCATTGGGTCGTCGGGATGCATGCCCAGCGGTGTCGCGTTAATGACCAGATCGTAGCCGCGTGGGTCGTTGGATCCGTCGAGAATCTCGGTGGCGGGAAAGGTCTGCCGTAGCCGTTGCGCCAGCCCGCGTGCGGCCTCGGGCCGGAGGTCGAAGAGCCCCAGGCGAGCTGCGCCCGCTGAGGCGAGCGAGGCGGCGATCGCGCTCCCCACCCCCCCGGCGCCGACGATCAGTGCGCTGATCCCGGCGAGGCGCACCCCTTTGCGCCGCACCCCGCGCACGAAGCCCTCGCCGTCAAACAGGTCGCCCTGCAAATGCCCCTGCGCCGAGCGCCTGACGGCATTGCAGGCCCCGGCCACCTGTACGACGGACGAGACCTCATCGAGCAAGGCCACGGTCGAGACCTTGTGCGGCATGGTGATCAGCGCGCCGCGAAGGTTTTCGAGCTGGAACAGGGATCGAAGTAGTGCCGGGAAATGCGCCGGCTGGCAACCCATCGGCACCACGACCACATCGATCCCCGCTTGCTCGAAATACGGGTTGTAAATCATCGGCGCCTTGAAGGCATGGGTCGGATAGCCGATGTGGGCAATGATCTGCGTACGGCCGGTGATCATGGGCGGGCGATGCTCGGGTTGCCGCGCGGTCCTGTTGCAGCTCGATCAGGTCTGTCAGCGCCGCATCTGCGCGAGCGCGTCCTGCACTTCGGCCACGATCGGTCCAAGGGCCGCGCTGTGCTTTTCGATCACGGGCTTCATCCGCTCGCGCAGCTTGGCGATCTCGGCGGGTGGCAGCGTCGTGACCTGCATGCCGTTCTTGGTGAGCAACTCGAGATTGGCTGCGACGCTGGCTCGGGCGCCTTCGCGCTGGGCTCGGGTGGCTTCGACTGCCGACTCGGCAATGATGGTCCGTTCGGTCGCGCTCATCGTGTCCCAGATCTTCTTGCTGAAGATCACCGACTGCGGGTTGTACTGATGGTTGGTGAGCACCAGATGCTTCTGTACCTCGAAGAACTTGCTGGTGGCAATCACCGAAACCGGGTTCTCCTGGCCGTCGATCGCGCGCTGTTCAAGGGCGCCGTAGAGCTCGGGGAAGGGCAACGGCGTTGGGTTGGCGCCCAGCGCGCGGACCCATTCAACATTGATCGCGTTCGGAATCACCCGCAGCTTGAGCCCCGCGATATCCTCGACCCGATGGATCGGGCGGCGGCTGTTGGTGATGTTGCGAAAGCCGAGTTCCCAGTACGCAAGCCCGATGATGCCCTTGTCCTCGAGCAGCCGGTGCATCTTTTGGCCGATCGGGCCATCGACAATCGCGTCCGACTCCTTTTCGTTGGCGAACAGGAACGGGAAGTCGAAGATCTCAAGGGCCTTGACCTCGGTCGCGAGGATGCCCGAGTTCATCACCGACATTTCGACCGTGCCGCCCTTCACGGCGGTGACCACCGCCTGGTCGCTGCCGAGCGTGCCGCCGATGAACAGTTGCACCTTGATCCGACCGCCGGATTTGTTCGCCACGGACTCGGCAAAGCGCCTCATCCCCACCGTCGCCGGATGACCATCGGCGGCGGTCAGCGCGAATTTGAGGGTGCGCTCGCGGATGTCCTGCGCTTGAGCCGAGGCGCTCGCCGCGACCAGCGCGGCCGCCATCGTGGCGCCGAGCACGATCGACTTCAGGAAGGTTGTTTTCATACCGGGTCTCCGATGGGTTGTGGGCGATGCTGATGAATTGTAATAGCGGATGCCCAGGAGGCCTCCCGGGGCCCTCAGTGACGGTGCACCGCCGTGCCGGCTTCAGGTGTTCGGCGCGGCAAGTCCCCAGTCGCGCAGGCTCGCACGGCGTTCGGGGTGCTGCGCTTCGTCGTAGAGCCGTTCGAGGCTTTCGGCTGGCCAGACCCGCGCGGCGAGCGCCATGAATTTTTCGCGGTAGTCGCTGGGCTCGGCCGGGTGAGCCGGCTCCCCGCGGATGACCTCGCAATGCCCCTTGAGTTGTCGGCCGTCTCGTAGCTGGATCCGGAGATCGCAGCACTGTCGGCCCGGGAAGGCCTGCGTCATCGTCTCGTCTTCGGTGAGCGAGATCCGCTCAAGCAGCGACTGGATTGCCCGATCCTGTGCGGCGGCATCCGTAAAGCACTCGATGCCATGACTTCGATGGACCAGGACCGAGGCCAGCGCAAATGGCGTGGAAAAGCGCGTGGCGAACGCGTTCCGGATGGACTTGCTGCCCAGGAACACCATGAATTTGAAGCCGCGCAGGTCGATTTTCTCGATCTCCTCGGCGCGCGGCCAGTTCGAGGGGTCGCCTAGTGGAGCCAGTGCATCGCGCAAGGCATCGATCGCCGCGTGGATCGGGCGGCCACAGCCGTAGAGCTTGATGTAGCCGTCGCCGAGCAGCCAGCGCCGACCCAGGTCACGCGTCAGGTCTGCCGGTCGGAAGTTGTCGAAGAGCACTTCGTCGCACGTCGGCCGGATACCATCGATCGGCCCGGTGAAGCCGCTCTGCACCAGTCGAACCGCGGTCTGGCCCATGGTGGCGCTGTGGGCGGCGTACCAGTTGCGCAGCGTCGCGCCTTCTTTCATCCCCTGGCGATTGCCTGCCATGGGCGAGGAGGCTGCCAGGTTGATCAACTCGCGCATGGCGGTGGGGGCCAGCCCCATCAGTCGTCCAGTCGCCACCGCGGCACCGACGACGCCGTAGGTTCCGTGGGGATGAATGCTCATCCGCATGTCGCAGGCACTCCCGATGCGAGCGACGATTTCGTAGCCGATCGCGGCGGCCAGCATGAAGTCTGCGCCGCTCAGCCCGAGATGCTGCGCGACCGCGAGCGCGCTCGGGATCACCTGGATGCCGGGGTGGCCATTGCTGCTGAGATTGCCCTCGTCAAGCTCGAGCCAACAACCGGCGGCCGCATTGAGGGCGGCGGCATCGAGCGGATTGAGCCGCACCGGGGTCCCGAGGACAACCGCATGCCCACCGGCGACCTGCGCCTGCTGCAGCGCGAGCATCTGCCGCATCGGGCCTTCCCGATGCCCCACCGCGCAGGCCGCCACCGTATCGGCCAGGATACGGCGCAAGTGGGCGAGCGCGTCGGGCTCGATGTCTTCCAGGCGGGTCTGGCAGGCGAATTCGGCCAGCGCGTCGATGTGATCGGGCATAGGGGCTTGTCCGGAAAGTCTTCAACGACAACGAGGCTAAACGAAGTCGACTATCCTCTCCAAACCATAGACAAACCGCAGCGCTGTGTTGCGCTCGCTCGCCACTTGCAGGGAGTGTCTTTCGATGAAGCAAGCAATCCGCCGTCGGCGCCTCTTGTCCGTCGTCTCGCTGGCGCTGGCCGGAGGCCTGAGCGCTCTGCCCGGTTTCAGTGGGGCCCAGCAGCCAGCCTTTCCCGATCGTCCGATTCGACTCATCGTGCCGTTTGGTGCGGGCAGTGCGGTGGATGTGATTGCCCGGGCGGTGGCCACCCAGGCGGGTGAGCAGATGGGACAGCCGATCCAGGTCATCAATCGCACCGGAGCGAACGGCATCATCGCGGCGGAGGCGGCTGCCCGCTCGCCCGCTGACGGCTACACCCTATTCATGCCCAATGACGGGATCATGGCTGCCAACCCAGCCCTCTACCCGCAGCTGCCCTACCACCCGATCCGCGACTTCATGGCGATCACGCTGACGTCGACGGTGCCGCTCGTGCTGGTTACCCATCCGGGCTTTCCGGCAACCAACCTGGGCGAGTTCCTGGCGCAGGCGCGGGCCCGGCCGGGCGCCATCAATTTCACGTCTACCGGCTCGGGTTCGGCGCAGCATCTGGCCATGGAATTTCTGATCGATGCCACTGGCATCAAGCTCACGCATGTGCCCCACAAGGCCATGGGCTCGGCGCTGACCGACGTGATGGCGGGCACGATCCCGGCGATGTTCACGGGGATCTCGAATGTGGTGGCCCTCGCCAAAGACGGAAAAGTCCGGGTTCTGGGGGTGAGTACCAGCCAGCGTACCGCTGTGATGCCCGAGGTGCCGACGCTCGCGGAGTCTGGCGTGAGCGGGTATCACTATGCCGCCTGGAACGGCATCGTGGCTCCTGCTGCAACGCCTCAGGCCGTGATTGAGCGTCTGCATGCCGAGTTCGCCCGTGCCATGGCCGATCCGTCGGTGCGTGCGAAGCTCGGCAATCTGGGCTTCAACCTGGTGGGTGCGGGCCCCAAGGAATTTGGCGAGTTGATCCGCGAGGATGTTGAGCGGCTCGGCCGTCTGGTGCGCAGTGCGGGCATTCAGGCGAATTGAGCCCTGGGGGGCGATGGCCTCGGCGGTGGCACAATGCCGCCGCAGACCCCGGACCGGTCGGGGCCTTTCCGCTGGATTTATTGGTACACACACGATAGGCTCGCTTCTCGTCGGGTTCGCCTAGCCCGGCCGCGCGTTCATTCATCAATGGGATGGGGGGTCACCGTGCCGAAGTCGTTTCGCTCGAGATTGGGTTCATCGTTGATCGCGATCGTGAGTGCCCTCGCGGCGCCGGTCAGCCAAGCCGATGACAAGGCGGCGGACGCATTTCCTGACAAGCCGATCCGTATCGTGGTGACCTTTCCGCCAGGCGGGGGCACCGACGTGCTGGCCCGCCTGATCGCAAGCGAACTCACCAAGGTGGTGAACCAGCCGGTGCTGGTTGAAAATCGACCCGGCGCGAGCGGCAATATTGGCGCGGATCATGTCGCGAAGAGCCCGCCCGATGGGCTGACCCTGCTTGCCGTGAACAGCAGCTACGCGATCAATCCAGGCGTCTTCAAGAAGATGCCGTTCAATCCGGCGACCGACCTGCGCGGCGTGTACCTGTTCGCATCGGTCCCGTCGGTGATCTCGGTGCCAGAGTCCTCCAAGATCATGTCGCTCAAGGACCTGATCGATACGGCCAAGGGCGGGCGCTCCCTGACCTATGCGTCGTGCGGTCCGGGCACGCCCCAGCACCTCGCAGGCGGCATGCTCGAGATCAGCGCCCGAATCAACCTTCAGCACATCTCCTACAAGGGGTGTGCGCCCGCGATCACCGATGTGCTCGCGGGTCAGGTCGAGCTGGGGATCAACACACTTGCCAATACCGTGCCGCATCTGAACGCCAAAAAGCTGCGTGCGCTGGCGGTCACCTCCAAGCGCCGCACGCCGCAGTTGCCGGATGTTCCGGCGGTGTCAGAGTTCGGACTCACCGACTATGATGTGGACCAGTGGTTTGGCATCCTGGCGCCGGCGCGTACGCCTGACAGCATCACCCAAAAGCTCTATCGCGAGATGAGCCGTGTGCTGGGTCGTGAGGACATGCAGGCGCGCCTCGCGCAGATGGGTTACAACACCGCCAACGTGGGACCGGCCGAGTTCCAACGGATCATGGTCTCCGACATCGAGCGGTTCGGCCAGGTCACGCGTTCGATTGGCCTGTCGCTCGACAACTGAAGCGCCTAGCGCGCCCCGCTCGGGCCTTTGAGATCGACGACCTGGATCTCACGGACGAAGTCGCTTCGGGTCAGGTCATCGAGTCCGATGTACGTCTGCGACAGGTAGGTGCGCTTGACGGGCACGATATCGATCTTGGCGACGTCGTTCAGGATCTTCCAGATGAGCTCGGTGCAGTAGAAAGCCTTCTCCTGGCCGAGCACAAAGGATGAGTTGAATTTGTAGGCCTGAGCCGAGATCTCTAGGGCACGCTCGATCATGCCTGCGACCGACTCCGCGCTCAGGCGCAGCCTGAAGACGCCGATCGTGCTCGTATCGCCCAGGAACTCACTGAGCGCCTCCTTGCGCACCGACCCTGTCGGATCGGTGGGGCTGCCAGCGGCATGGACGACGTAAGCCTGCCCGCGGTCGCGCACGAAGATGCCCACATGGGAAAACCGGCGATCGTTCGGCGAAAACTGGACGGCGATCTCGCTCCAGAGAGACGGCCGCCGGACGAAGATCAGATCCCCGGGCTGAACCGGCAACTCGTCGCGCAGGGCGGGCACATCGGCCGCATCTTCAAAGCGATAGACCAGTGCGGACCAGCTGACGACCAGGACCGCGGATAAGACGATCAACCGCCGTAGCGCCCTTCGCCTCATGGGGCTGATCAACGCTGAGCGGCGGTCACTTCGAGCAGGCCTTGGCGACCTTGAAGAACGTGGCGGACACTTCCTGATTCACGAGCTTACCGTCGAACAGCATGCTCTGGAACTTGTCGGTGTTGCCGTCGGCCATGACGCCTTTCAGCTGATCGACGAGTTTGGCGTAATCATCCTTGCTCAGGCGCTTTTCGAGGAGGTCTGCCGAGCAACGGCATTCATCCTTGGAGCCTTTGCACATCGCCATGAATTCTTCAGAGGGGGATTTGGAGCAGGCCGCGAGGACGGTGGTCAGGGCAAGAGTTGCAGTCAGGCGGGAGAGTTTCAAGGGAGGGGTCCTGGGAGCGAGAGGGAAGGGGAACATCCTTGCGCGACGATCGTAGCACCTTGGCGCTTGGCCAGGAACCCTGAGCGTAAAATCATTTAACCCGACTTTTGGCCGCTTCCCTTATGACAGATCTCCACGGATGGTGGAAGGCGCTTCGCGCTCGCCCGCGCCTGAGCTTCTCGGTGCTGCTGATCGGCATCGTCTATGGGGCCATGCCAGAGAGTTTCATCAAAGAGCCACTGACTCGCGCGCTCCTGGCCTGGAATGTTGGGGTGACCGTCTATCTCGCGCTTATTCTCAGTCTGATGCTGCGCATCCAGATCCAGGAACTGGCCCGGCGCGCGATGGTGCAGCAGGTCGGTCAGGTTGCTGTACTCGTGATCTCGGTCGTGGCCGTAGGCTTCAGCCTGAGCGGTGTTGTGTTCGAGCTGACAGCGGCCAAGGCCTTGCTCGGCCATCTCAAGGCTGAGCATATCTGCTTGGCGATCGCGACGGTGATCACAGCCTGGGTGTTTATGCAGGTGATGTTTGCGCAGCACTATGCGCACGAGTACCACGAGGCCATCGTTCTGGGGCGTCCGGGAGGGCTCGATTTTCCTGGTGATGAGGTGCCCGATTACGGGGACTTCCTGTATTTCGCCCTGGTGATCGGCGCCTGTGGGCAGACCGCCGATGTCAGCTTCACGAGCCGCGCGCTCAGGCGGATCGGCACGGTGCACTGTGTGCTCGCCTTCGTGTTCAACACGACCTTGGTGGCGTTGACGATCAATATTGTCTCGGGGTTGTTTTGATTTTGCCGGTGCTCAGGTCGCCCACGCATCACTTCAATGTCCAACAAGGGAGCATTTGATCGTGCCACACCGACTCTTCTCCTTGATCGGCCTGGCCCTGGCGTTTGGGGTGCAGCCAGCTATTGCGTCGTCCCCGGGCTCGACGTCCTCGGCGCAGCAAACCCGAGCGGTCGTCCTCGTTTCCGGAGGTGCGCTTCGCACACCTTTCACGACCCCGACACAGGCTTGCAAGGACGGTGACGGGTTTCTCGCGGCGGGTAGCACGTACACGGCCCTTCGCAAGTTTCTGCTGGGGCAGGGCAAGCGTGTGTTCACGGCGCCGGCGATGGACACCTGGGGCGTTGTGAAGGAGCCTGCCAAGGACACGGTCGGGCCCTTCGCAGACTGTCCCCCGCAGTTGCCGGAGTCGATGACCATCATGTCGACAGGCGACTGGAACGCGGGTGGTGAGCGGCTGGCCCGGTTTCTGGGTTACCTGCACAGCCAGTACGGTGTCACCGATGTCGACCTGGTCGGGCACTCCAATGGCGGCATGTGGACCCGTGCGGCGATCAAAGTGTTGAAGGACACGAACTCCCCCATCAAGGTGCGCTCCCTCACGACCCTTTCAGCCCCTCACACCGGTGCGACGCCCCCCCGCTTCTACGCTGGCGAGATCGAGCTCTCGGCCTGTGCGGGCAACGCCTTTTGTGAGCAGTCGCTCAAAGGATGGAGCGAGGTCGTGAAGACCGCCGATAAAGGCCTCAGCGCATTGAATACGGTCCGGTACACCTCCGGGCCCACCGGCTGGAACGCTGGCCAGGGCAGCGCGCTCCTGGGTGTCCCGGTCACCCTGTTATCGGGTGCCTACTTTCAGGCCGCTGGGGGTGACTCCTCGCTCTGGCCCTATGACGGCACGGTTGCTCGCTACAGCGCCTTGGCGCAGGGCGTGTCGTCCGAGGTCATCCCATGGCGGGCCTGCTGGCAGGCGCCGCTCGTCCACTGGATCGGTTGGGCAGATCAACTCGGCATCCCGAGGGACCGATCGATCACCGACAACCCCGAGGCGATGGCACGCGTGAACCAGGCAATTGATGAGGCGGATACGGCGCTTCAACGACCTGACCGACAAGGGTGTCAGTAGCGCGCTTGCTGACGGATGTTCAGCGGGCGCCGCCAGCGGGCGTCCGCCAATCGGCAGGCATGTCTCTGCTCTATCGGGCTTGGAGACTCATTCTCCGTGGGCGAGTCTGAGCTATGAAACGCTGGCGTGGTTCGGCCTGCTGGCGCCGGCAAAAACCCCTCGGGAGATTGTCACTGCCCTGCACAGCGAGGTGCAAAGTGCGTTGTCAAGGCCCGAAGTGCAGGAAACACTGGCCCGACTGGGTTCGGAAGCGTCGGGCATGGGCCCGGCGGGGTTCCAAGCGTTCATCAGCCGCGAAATCGCGAAGTACAGCAAGATCATCAAGGACGCAGGCATCAAACCGGATTGACGGGCTTCGCTCGCGACAAATGGACCTGCCATCAGCGGCCGCTGACGACGTTCAAGCGGGATCCATTGGTGGGTGTCAGAACAAGCACGGCTTATTGGCCACCGTGGCAGGTGAGCGGGACCGTTCATGACGCGCCTGCTGCCAAGACCGCCGTGATGCTGGCTACGGCCTCGACTTCGATACCAACCGCCTGCAGTCGACGGGGCAGCGCTGATTCACTGCCGGGCTCTGTGGAAGGCCCGCGAGGCCGGCGGGAGCGAATGAAAACTTCCGCCGGCTGTCGCCGAGTGATTATCGCTTAACAGCCTGATGATTTCACTCAACCTGCCTGCGCGACGCCCTCGGTGGTTCAATTAAATAACCTTGGGCATGGCGAACGTCGCTGAATTAATACTTTGGTCTGGTGAGAAGCACCAGCAAGCCCAAGATGAGATCACCGACAACCCAGATTGACCCGATCACCATCAGTCCAAGTCCAGTGCCAATAGCGGCGCCTGCCCGACCGGCATCGGAAGTGATTTTTGCGTACTCTTGGCTCGCCCCGCCCACACCAGTAATAAGCCAGGCAAGCATTAACAAATTAAATCCAATAAATGACCACTTAACTAATTTGCCGAAGAAAGTTCTCTTCGGCTTTCGTAGCTGAACGCCGCATTTCGGGCATTTGAGTGCGGTATCCGCGACCTCTGTAGTGCATTCTGGACAGGCGGTTAGTGCCATTCTGCATTCTCCTTGTGTGTGAACTGAATTATTTCAAGGGCGAGTCGACCGACCGATGACTTTTGGTGAAATTAATCAAGTAACAAGCGCGGCTTTGAGCACGGCGCCTGTCTCGGTTTCTTGTGGCTTTTTGACATTAGCCGTCCGCCCGTGTCATGTCAAATTTGGTCGAGCGCAGTGTTTCGAAATCTACGTTTCTGTGAACCCGAGCGCGGCGACTGAATCTCTGCCGACGCTGAGCGAATTCGCTGCTTGGTGTCGCTGAAGTATTGCTTGGATTAACAAGAAGCCCGATACCCGACGCGCCATGTTTAAAGTTCTTTTTTTTAGAATTAGGCGCGCCGACCCGTCGTCAGCTTCCGACGCTGGTGGCGGTGTCTAGCGGCACGAAGCCGCAGCCTCTGCCTGCAGAAATCGTTCCAGCAGAGGGCCGACGGTGTCGCGTCCGAGTTCGTGTCCGCGACCCGCGATGATATGAACCGGAATGCCAGTGGTCCGGCCGAATTCGCTTACCGCCTGCGGATGGCTTTGCCAATCTTCGGACCCGACATGGATTTCAGCGTTGAGTGGTGT